>NZ_JBVVUU010000009.1:0-117020 GCF_056032925.1 Aeribacillus sp. JST-2 | reverse complement strand
CGTCAATGTAAGATATACACATATTTAAGAAATAATGTTAGAAACTTTGTCGAAAAATATTTTTTTGACACCCCTGAGACGGCTACAACCGTTGATATATCAACATTTATAGAGGGAGGGAAAAACGAAGCGATGATGCTCATTGAAAAAATTGCAAATAAATAACCGTAAATCTCCCAAATCTCCCGGAGCCTTCTTATCCCAGAGATCCAAACTTTGACAGCTATTATTTTTGAACGAACGAGACCAAAAAGACCAAAAAGATTAATAAAACCACAATCTTAACACAATTGTAAAATTCAATTAACATAGCAGTAACATTACTTGTAAGCGTTATCAGAATGATAGGGGGGAGAAGGGAATGCGAATCAATTTTAAAAATTTAACTGTTCAAGTTATTATTGGGATTTTATTAGGGATTGCAGTCGGTTTCTTATTTCCCGAGTTTGGGGCAAAATTAAAGATTTTGGCAGACATTTTTATTAAACTCGTAAAAATGGTGATTGCCCCGATTGTCTTTTTCACCGTGGTCATCGGGATCGGCTCGATGGGAGATTTAAAGAAAGTAGGAAGAATCGGTGGAAAAGCTCTCATTTATTTCGAGATTGTCACAACTTTTGCGTTAGCCATCGGGATCATTGTGGTGAACATGGTGAAACCCGGAATGGGATTTAACATTGATAGCGTTCAAAAAGGCGATATTTCTCAATATACGGAGCAAGCAAAAGAAACCAGCCATGGCGCATTGGAATTCATCATGAGCATTGTTCCCGAAAATGCACTAGGGGCGCTTGCCAGCGGAGATCTCTTGCCGATATTATTCTTTGCGGTCCTGTTCGGATTAGCAGCGGCAAGGTTGGGAGAAAAGGCGAAACCTGTGATTTCACTTTTTGAACAATTGACGAACATCTTTTTTGGCATTGTGAATATGGTGATGAAAATTTCGCCGATTGCCGCATTTGGCGCAATGGCGTATACGATCGGGAATTTCGGCCTCGGATCGCTTGTGTCGCTAGGAAAATTAATGGGATCTGTTTACTTGACAATGTTTTTATTTATTATCGTTGTGTTAGGGTTGATTGCGAGATTTTACGGATTTAACATTTTCAAATTTATTGCCTACATTAAAGAAGAAATTTTGCTTGTGCTTGGAACATCCTCATCAGAATCGGCTTTGCCAAAAATGATGGAAAGGCTTGAGAAGTACGGTTGTTCCAAATCAGTTGTAGGTCTCGTAGTTCCAACAGGTTATTCTTTCAATCTCGATGGAACATCGATTTATCTTTCTATGGCGGCTATCTTCATTGCCCAGGCGTATGGGGTTGATTTAACCATTTGGCAGGAATTGACTCTTCTCGGGATTTTAATGCTGACTTCAAAAGGCGCAGCCGGTGTTACCGGATCCGGGTTCATTACATTAGCCGCTACATTGGCTGCTTTTCCGATGGTTCCTGTTGAGGGCATTGCGTTGCTCATAGGAGTTGACCGTTTTATGTCGGAGGCTCGTGCGATTACAAATTTAATCGGCAACGGCGTCGCAACGGTGGTTGTTTCAAAAATGGAAGGAGAGTTTCATCCGGAAGGCGCTTCAAAAGAAGAACCAGCTTCCAGAGCGTCAAGCGCCGTTTAGAAATGATCATTTGCATGATAGTTTTACAACCAATCAAATCAAGGATGTCCTAATAATGGGCGTCCTTTTTTGCTTTTCATAGAAACGGAATTATTTTCTATTACCCGATCATCATCTATCTCATTTAAAATAGAAAAAGTAAAGCGTTTTCAACAAAGGAGGAGGCTGCTCATGCAGAAGCTGTTATACATTATGTTGGCTATTTTATTTTGTATTAGCTTTTCTTTTACGCTTTACTTCGGAAAAAAGACTTTTCACGTCCGGAAAGAAGCCTTGCAAGAAAAGCCTGAATATCAATATCATTTTGTGCTCATCCCTGAAGAAGTGGATAACGAATATTGGAGAATTGTTGAACAAGGCGCCCGTTCGGAAGCGGAAAAACATCGTGTTTACCTTGAATATTTAGGTCCGAAGCAGGCGAATAATGAGGATCAATTAAAAACGATTGATAAAGCGATTGCCGGAAAAGTCGATGGGATCTTGACACAAGCGGTTTCCGATCGTGATTTTACCTTCCTGATCAATAAAGCGGTTGAAAAGAGGATACCTGTCATTACCATTGATACGGACGCACCGGACAGTGAAAGGGTTGCATACATCGGTACGGACAATTATTATGCCGGTTACTTGGCAGGGCAAGCGCTATTGAGTGATACAAAAGGCGAGCAATATGTTGGAATCGTGATCGGACGATATAGCGGTATTCACCAAAAATTACGGGTTCAAGGATTTCGGGATGCAGTAAAAAAAGAAAAAAGAATTCATATTGTCGGAATAAAAGAATCAAAGATTACCAAAGTCGGAGCCGTGCAAGCAACTTATGATTTGTTGAAGGAGCATCCGAATTTAACCGCTGTTTATGGAACCAGTTCTTTGGATGGTATTGGAATAGCCCGGGTTGTTAAAAACCGATTGCCTCATCGGGATTTGTATATTATAGCCTTTGATACGCTTCCGGAAACGATTCGTTTAATAGAAGAAGGAACGATTGATGCAACTGTTGTCCAATATCCATATGAAATGGGAAAAAAAGGGGTTGACATGCTGTTGAAGCTGAAAAAAGGAGAAAGAATCGAACCGATTCTCTATACAGAAACGAAAATTATCAGAAGGAAAGATATTTCAAAAGGTGACCGATCATGACAACCATCCGCAGCAAACTATTCGTATATTTTTTTGCCTTTGTCATCCTTTTCAATGTCGTTTCCATCTCCGTTTATGCAAGCACGCAGCATTTTATGAATCAATACCAATCCAGCTTTGAACGATTTTTAATTTTAAATGATATTTCGCAAACGGTGAGCCGTCTATATGAAAATGTCAATGGCTACGTAGTGCAGAAAAATGCGGAAACACTGGGCCAGTTTTTTAAAGAAAGGAAAAAATTGCTGGAACAAAAAAGGGAAATTGAAAATGGTTTCGAATGGCTTGAACAACAAGAGTTAAATAAGTATGTTCATATGATTGATACGCTCGCAATGGAAGCGGAAATGACGATCGGGTTTGTCATGCGCGAGGATATCGATCAATACACCGTTCATTTGCGGGAAACTAGAAATATATCTTCTTATATTCAGGAAACAACCCTGAATGTCATTGATTTGGAATTATCAAAATACCAAGCCTTTAATGCCGATATGAAAAAGAGAAACGAAGCATTCAAGTGGTTTTCTTTGTCTTTGTTTACTACCACAGTGCTGCTGGCCATCTTTTTTGCGGTGCTTTTTTCCAGAAGCATCAATGTACCGATTCAAATGTTAACGGATGCGGCAAAAGAAGTGGCAAAAGGAAATTTTCACGGCGCAGATCTTTCCATTCGCTCCAATGATGAACTAAAGTTTCTTGGCGAAACGTTCAACCAGATGAGAAAAAATATTCGCAAATTGATTGAAGAAATTAAGGAAAAGCATGAATTGGACCGCCTGTTAAAGGAAATGGAGCTCAAACATTTACAAAACCAAATCAACCCGCATTTCTTATTTAACACATTAAATACGGTCTCACGGATGGCCTATTTGGAAAATGCCCAAGTCACTTCCAGGTTAATACAATCGGTGTCCACTTTGCTCCGTTATAGCTTGGGACATTTAAAACATTCTGTTCCATTACGTGAAGAAGTGAAAGTGGTGAAAGAGTATTTTCATATTCAAAAAACGAGATTTGCCGATCGAATTGCATTTCAAACGGATATTGATGAACAGCTTTTGGATGTTCAGATTCCGAGCATGACGCTGCAGCCGCTTGTCGAAAATGCCTTCATACACGGAATTGAACCGATGGAGGACGGAGGAATCATCAGGCTGAAAATTTATAAAAAAGATCATCGCATTATAGTGGAGGTGGCGGATAACGGAGCAGGGATGACGAAAGAGCAGCTTCAGCGATTGCTGCAAACAAACAAAGATAGCCACAGCAAGCCTGCCGGTCATACAACAGGTCTTGGGGTTCATAATGTGATTCGAAGGCTTGAACTGTTTTATCAGAGAGAAGATGTTGTCGAAATCCATTCGGAGCCCGGAAAAGGGACTCGTATCTTGCTCAAACTGCCGAAGGAGGGAAGAACATGAATGTCGTGATCGTTGATGATGAAATGCTGGAACGAAAGGCGATGGCCAAATTTTTAGAGGAGAGCTTTCAAACAATAAAGGTAGTTGGAGAAGCGGCGACTGGAAGGAAGGCGATTGAACTGGCCGAAAAGCTCTCGCCCGATTTTATGATCATGGATATTAAAATGCCGGGCATTGACGGATTGGAGGCAATCAAACAAATCCGAAAAATCGATCCGTCTATTAAATTTATTATGGTATCTGCTTATGACTCGTTTGAGTATGCCAAAACGGCTATGAAAGAAGGGGTGAAAGAATATATTTTAAAACCGGCTGCCAAAAAAGAAACGGTGGAAGCAGTCCTGCGCATTTGCAAAGAAATAGAAGAGGAACGGAAAGAAAGAGAAAAGGCGCTCTCAGTCGTCAAAGAGCATTTTTTGCTGAAGCTGATTCAATTTGAAGTGGAGGAAATGCTTTTTCGCGAGCTGTTTCCTAAAGCGGCCTCCGGTTTTTTTTACGTGATCGAAGCAATTGGACGCTCTAAAACATATGATCAGGCTAAAAAAATGCTGGCGGAGACATCCGCTTTTTCAACGATCACCTATGAACTGAATCATCAGCTCATTTCACTTTGCGTATCGGAAGAAAAAGAAAATCGGGCAAAGCCAGAAGCGCTGTCATTGGCAAGAAAACTGCATCTTGCTTACGAAGGAGAGCTTTATGTCGGAATCGGTCAATTATATGACAACGCTCAAGCTTTTCCAAAATCCTACCTGGAAGGCCTGAAAGCTGTAAATTTCTTAAAAAAGGAAGCAAAGGCCGGCTACGGATTTCCTCCCGACCAATTGAAACAGAGCAATCTATTGGAAAACGAATGGCTGGAGGCGGTAAACAGAGGTGAAATCGTTCAGGCAAAACAATATTTTTCCATATTGCGAAAGGAATATGGAGAAATTGAATTATACATCAAAGCGCGCCAATTTCTCGAACAAAAAGGGATCGATATTTCCGATTTTCATTTTTCGGAACCGTTTGATTGGGACGAATTTTTGCGCATTTCTTGCTATCGCATGCAGGAAATCCACCGCTCAAACGATCCGATTGAACGGGCAAAGCGGTATATGAAAGAACACTACCATAAACAAATCACTCTTGAAGAGGTCGCAGAATTTTCCGGTTTAAGTCCGACGTATTTCACCAAATTGTTCAAAGAAACTTTGGGAAAAACATTTATCGATTTTTTAACCGATCTCCGTTTAACAAAGGCAAAAGAACTTCTTGAAAAAAATGAACATCATTTAAAAGAAATCAGCTATATGGTCGGCTATAAAGATCCAAATTATTTTAGCCGTGTTTTTAAAAAACAATTTCAAATGTCCCCCAAGCAATTTCAAAAACAGATCTTAAAAAAATGAAGAAATTCGTAAAAAAGTGAAGGGAACGTCTTCCGAAGATCAGAGCGGGGCTCTCTATAATGTAATTGTAAGCGGTATCAATAAAGTGAGGGGGATTTTGGATGAAAAAGGGTTTGATCTTGTCTTTCCTTCTTGTTTTTGCAATGATGCTTTCCGCATGCGGAGGGGGCAATTCGTCTTCCTCATCGGAAAGCGAAGGGGCAAAAGAGAAAGGGAAAGAAAAACTGGAAATTTTCAGCTGGTGGACAGGAGCCGGCGAAGAAGACGGGCTTAAAGCTTTAATTAAGCTGTTTGAAGAGAAATATCCCGATATTCCGGTTGAAAATGCAGCGGTAGCAGGCGGGGCGGGAACAAATGCCAAGGCAGTGCTGGCGAGCCGCATGCAAGGAAATGATCCGCCGGCTACATTCCAAGTTCACGGAGGATCCGAATTAAATGACAGCTGGGTGGCAGCGGGAAAAATGGAATCGCTGAATGATTTGTATCAGGAGCAAGGATGGATGGATAAATTTCCGGAACAGCTTATCCAAATGGTAAGCAAAGACGGCCATATCTACTCCGTGCCGGTGAATATCCATCGCGGCAATGTGCTTTGGTATAATAAAAAGATTTTTGAAGAAAATGGACTGCAGCCGCCAAAAACGTTCGACGAGTTTTTCAAAATGGCCGACCAGTTAAAAGCGAAAGGAATTACGCCTCTAGCATTGGGAGATAAAGAGCCGTGGACCGCAACACACATTTTTGAAACCGTTTTATTAGGCGTCTTAGGGCCTGAAGGGTACCAAAAGCTTTGGGCAAAAGAAATTTCCTTCGATGATCCGAAAGTGAAAGAAGCGGCGGAAATTTTCAAGAAAATGCTGTCGTATATCAATGAAGACCACAGCTCCCGCAACTGGCAGGATGCTTCGCAGCTTGTCGGAAACGGTGAAGCAGCGATGAACATCATGGGCGACTGGGCTAAAGGCTATTTTGTAAACGATTTAAAACTAAAAGTCAACGAAGATTTTGGATATGCCGCAACGCCTAATACAGAAGGGAATTTTGTCGTCATTACCGATACTTTCGGTCTTCCAAAAGGGGTGAAAAATCCTGATGATGTGAAAAAATTCTTAAGCGTATTAGGATCTGTCGAAGGTCAAGATACGTTCAACCCGCTCAAAGGATCCATTCCTGCGCGAATAGATGCGGATGTATCAAAATATGACCAATACGGAAAAGATACAATCGAAGATTTTCAATCTTCCAAACTGGTGCCAAGCCTTGCTCATGGGTCAGCGGCTCCTGAAGGATTTGTGACGAAAGTGAACCAAGCTGTCAATATTTTTGTTACGCAAAAAGACGTTAATCAATTGATTGATTCGCTTAAAAATGCAGCAGCTGAACTAAAATAGGTTTGCAACACGGGAGGGATGCAGCATGGAAACGGCAAGAGGCGCAAGCGTGCATTCCCCTGTCAAGGTTGATGCGAAAAAAAGACGAATGACGAAGGATCAATGGACGGCGATTGCATTTTTAATGCCGTCCATCCTTCTTATCCTTATTTTTGTCTACGGATTTATCAGCTGGACAGGGTATGTTTCGCTTAGCAATTGGAACTCGCTTGTACCTGATTTATCATTTGCAGGACTGAAAAACTATCTTTATTTGTTTCACGATTTTCGCTTCCAAGCCGATCTCCGGAATACAATTGTCTTTACCATTCTTTTTATCGGACTTGTCATATTATTAGGGATGGGGTTAGCAATATTGCTTGATCAAAAATTGAAAGCTGAATCTGTATTCCGCAACATTTTCTTTTTTCCAATGGCGTTATCTTTTGTTGTGACCGGCGTTGTTTGGCAATGGCTTCTCAATCCTTCGACAGGCATTAATATTTTTTTAAAACCGCTCGGCATTCAACCGAAGTGGTATACGGATACAAATATTCTACTCGGTTTCCAATGGGGGAAGATTGAATTTGGCATTCCGTTCGCTGTAATTGCTATTGTGATCGCAGCTGTATGGCAAATGACAGGCTTCTCTCTAGCAATGTATTTAGCCGGCTTGCGAGGAATTCCTGATGAGATCCGCGAAGCGGCCAGAATGGATGGAGCGACGGAATTTCAAATTTACCGGAAAATCATCATTCCGCAATTAAAGCCGATCACCATGAGCGTCATTATTGTGATGGCGCATATTTCACTGAAAATTTTCGATTTAATTTATGCGATGACAGGACCGGGTGCGAACTTTGTCACAGATATGCCTGGGGTATACATGTTTGAAACAACGTTCAGAGGAAATTATTATGCAAACGGGGCAGCGATTGCCATGATCATGCTCATCATGGTTGCCGTCTTCATCGTTCCGTATCTTTGGAACAGCAGGAAGGGGGATTCCTAATGGTATTATCGAAAATAGGGAAACCGATTGTTTATGTGATTTTACTTTTTTTTAGCGTCTTTTTTCTTCTTCCTGTATACGTTATGGTGATGACTAGTTTGAAGCCGCTTGATGAAGTGTCTTTGGATAAAATGTGGGCGCTGCCGACGATGATAGATTTTTCGAGTTATCAAGAGGCTTTTATGAAACTGGCGCCTAATTTTATCAACACGATTTATTTGGTCATACCGGCAACACTTTTATCGGCACTGTTGGGCGCAATGAACGGCTATGTCCTTTCAAAATGGAAGTTTAAAGGTTCAGAGACGGTTTTCACGATCATCTTGTTCGGAATGTTTATTCCTTATCAAAGCATCTTGATTCCTCTTATTCAATTTTTGCGGGGAACAGGTTTATATAATACGATACCGGGGCTTATTTTTGTTCACGTTGTGTACGGAATACCGATTACAACGCTCATGTTTCGCAATTTTTATGCCAATATTCCGGATGAAATGCTGGAATCGGCGCAAATTGATGGCGCAAACTTTCTCGGCATTTTCCGGCATATTATGATCCCTCTCTCCATCACGGGATTTGTGGTTGTGGCGATATGGCAATTTACAAACATTTGGAATGAATTTTTATTTGCAGTCACCATTACGACTTCTGATCAGCAGCCGGTGATGGTGGCGTTGCAAAATTTGTCTGGAAGCCAAATTGTTCAATGGAACGTGCAAATGGCTGGCGCTCTGTTGGCTGCACTACCTACTCTTCTCGTTTATACATTGCTCGGGAAATACTTTGTAAGAGGCTTGCTTGCAGGATCTGTGAAAGGATAGACGGGGCTGTCTAAAAAGGCCATTTTCATGTTATATGTTTCCAAATAAAAGGCCCAAGAATGTTGATATAACAGCATTCTTGGGTTTTGCTTTATTTATGATTTAGGCTGAAAAACACTTTTCAGACAACCCCGCCTTTTTCTATTTGACTGAAGAAGCATTTTAGTATAGAAAAACTGTTAGGAACGATTTAATATAGAAAACGAAGGAATTCGCGAAAAGGAAGTGGATCCAATGACACAATCGCCAATATTTTTAAAGCCTGTTTTTAAAGATCGGATCTGGGGAGGAACCCAGCTTCGGACCAAATTCGGTTACGATATCCCTACGGAAACGACAGGTGAATGCTGGGCAATTTCCGCTCATCCTCACGGCCAAAGTGTTGTAGCGGAAGGAGAATTGAAAGGGAAAACGTTGGGGGAACTGTGGGACAGCAAGCGGGAACTCTTCGGCGGAATCAAAGGTGACAAATTTCCGCTCCTGACCAAAATTTTGGATGCGAACAAAGATCTCTCGGTGCAAGTTCATCCTGATGATGAATATGCCAATAAACATGAAAACGGCGAATTAGGAAAAACAGAGTGCTGGTACATTATTGATTGTAAAAAGGATGCTGAATTAATTTACGGGCATCATGCGAAAACAAAAGAAGAACTTGTTTCCATGATTGAAAAAGGGGAATGGGACAAGCTGCTTCGCAAAGTGAAAATCAAACCCGGCGACTTCTTTTACGTTCCGAGCGGCACCATTCATGCTCTTTGTGAAGGCACGCTTGTTCTTGAAACGCAACAAAGTTCCGATACTACATACAGGGTGTATGATTATGACCGTGTTGACTCAAACGGAAACAAACGGAAATTGCACTTGAAGCAAGCAATTGACGTTGCAAAAGTTCCACACGTTGATGGGAAATCAGAACGGTCTGTGAAGAAAAAAGATGGCGCTGTCATTACGACATTTGTGCAAAGCCAGTTTTTTTCTGTTTACAAATGGGAAATAGACGGCAAAGCCGATTTCGAACAAGACCAGCCGTTCCTGCTTGCAAGCGTTATTGAAGGAGAAGGCGCACTCATCCATCAAGAACAGGTCTATAAACTGAAAAAGGGAACTCATTTTATTCTGCCAAGCCAAGTCGGTCGGTTTTCCATCCAAGGCCAATGCGAGCTTATTGTCTCACACGTATAAGAAAACGCCGCATTTGTTTCGGCATTCATTAAAGGGCTGTCAGCTGAACAGCTCTTTTTTTATGAAAGGAAAAAGGCCGTATACAGGTGGAATCATAAAATCAAAAAAATGGTTGCGATACTGGAACTTCAACGGTAATTTTTTGAGAGTTTGTGTAAAAAAAGTCGTATATAATGACAGTGAAGCAAGGCCTTGCGCCACTTTCTGCATGAAGACTTGATTGAATGGAATTTGAAAAACGTGTCGAAGATTGAGGTTATGGATGAAATGATTTCATTAATTGAAATAAATCAATCGGGATGAGTACTAACAAGCATTGCTGAATCGGGAAAATGAAGGGAAGCACGGGAATCGGTTTTGGAATTGCCATCCCTCTTGGCAAATCGGCATCGTCCTTGGTGTCGAAAGAGGCTTTTGCCAAAAAAGAGAGAGGAATTGATTGGAACTGCCTTGACGGAGAACCAGCAAAATTGATCTTTATGATCGCTGTTCCGGAAGAAAGCGCAGGAAACGAACATTTCAAAAGATTGCAGCTCTTGTCTCGCAAACTCATGAATGATGAATTCAGCCAAAATCTTCTTAAAGTTCAATCAAAGGAAAAAATGCTCAAGCTTTTATAAAAAAACCGGATGCAAATCCGGTTTTCATACTGGTAAGAGAGGCTCAAAAAGTCAGTTACCCTGACATTTTGGGTTGTCCAAAAATGGTTTTTTAGTCCAATCATGAAAAAAGTAAGACCAAAGAATGCTGTTAAATCAACATTCTTTGGTCATATATTTGGAAACATGTGACATTAAAATTGGCTTTTCAGACAGCCCCGTTCGTTTTTCGATGAGGAAAGATTGTTCTATTCTCAAGCCAACACTTTGTTTATATTTTTTTAACAGATTGAATATAGAGCAATGATGGCTCCCTTTACAAAAACGCTTTTTCTGCTCATCTTAATGTTTTACTCTTTTAGTTTGCATCCAGTATTCAATAAACATCTCCAAAGCTACGGCAAATATAAAGACAATCCATGCATACTTAATGGAAAATACCATCCATATAAGAGCGAATATTGCAAAAGTTAAAATCCAGAGGGCTCCGGATAATAATCCTCTTTTTGTCATCAATTCCGGGTCGCTGTACTTTTTGGCATAGTGTTCCATCATGTTTGTTGCTCTTTTAAGACCCACGGTTTGTACCGTTTTTTTTCCGCAAGAATTAAAAAGGCAATGATGGCGAGAGCAGGAATGACAAATGGAATGATTGTGCCAAGGACCATTGTCCATGTGCCCTCATCCATAAAATATTGGATGGCAGAAATATTCAGGCCGGCCAATACAGATCCTGCCGCCAGTGCATAAATGAGAGCACGTTTCCATGACATCGGATAGTTTCTCTTAGTTTCTTGTGTAAGTCCAAGGAAGACAAAAGCTGTTCCCGATACAACAAGGAAGGGTAATAAGGCCGAAACGCCATAGAAAAATTTTTCAGTTGAAAAATAGGTGATGAGTGCAGAAATAATTCCGAAAAGAAGAACTGCTCCTGCTGCTGCATATCCGAATGCATGTTTTAAACTGGTTTTCACTCCCTGTTGAATATACATGTTTCCAATCACCTCGTTCCGTTTTTGCCTGCTGATTTCATCTGCAATTGTTTTAATATCCCCTAGCTCTGCTATAGCTTTCGTAAAAGCCTCCTCTTTGTTTAACCCATTATGTTACAGATCTTGAATTCGTTCGTTTAAATTTGAGATAATTTCTTCTTTAAAATCCCGCAATTCAGCTGTGTCCTCATAACCTTTAAATAAATCTTCAATATACGAATGAATCGTTTTATTCACGGTTACTCCTCCTCGAATAATTTGTTTAAGATTTTTTTGGTAAATTCCCAGTCCAATTTATTTTGATAATATTGTTTTTTGCCTTTATCGGTAATCCTGTAATATTTACGCCGTCCTCCTTGTGTTTCATCGCCCCAATAAGCAATAATGCAGCCGTCCTTTTCAAGTCTTTTATAGCTGGAATAAAGTGTGGCTTCTTTTAATTCAAATTGCCCTTCTGTTTTTTCTAAAATCGTTTTGTATATCTCATACCCATAATGATCGCCTTTTAACAGGATGCCTAAAACAATGGTATCTGTATGTCCGCGCAGAAGATCTGCCGACACTTTTCCGTGCATCGTTCAACCTCCTAATCATAATACTATCTCGGATAAATTACTATCAATTCCATATTACTATATCTGTCATAGTAATATAACAAAAAAATACCCAAGTACCATAATGAAAAACTCAAATATTACCATTAGCATGGCATGATTCTACATCAATTTAATAAAATTTTTCACTTAGAGCAGGTCGGATCCTAATATTTGTGTTAAAGCCGACTCCCAGTCCAGAGAACTTACGTCTTCTGAAGTAGAACCGCTTTGTGTCCGCTTATTTCATCTAGCAAGCAATACATTTCAAATTGTTTAGCATTTGATAATAAAGAAAGGATTTCTAAACGGTTTGTAGTTTTCATGAAGGGTATGGTCTAAATGTTTAAAGTGAAAAAATGGGGAAAGGGGGATCTATTTGGCATTCTTGCGTTGCGCATGCCTTTGCAGTGATTCATCATAAGCCACGTGAGCCGATAATGAAAATGGCAAAATCCATTTTCTCATTCATCGCATTAAAGTTGGTTAACTGCCTCCATGAGAAGGCAGTCTGTTTCCTTATGCTATTAGCGGACGGGTGGTGCATATCCCCATAAAAATTCGCCGATATATTTGTCTATTTCCCGAGATTCATGAAGCCCGCTATGAGTGACCTGTTCATCGTTGACAATGATTTCATTATAGTTTTCCCCCGGAACAATGTTCCTGACGCCTAGGGCGCTTTGCACGGGGACAACGCCGTCAGAGTGATGATAGTTAGGATTGTCGCCAACGATGTTTAAAACTATTGTTTTTAAAGAAAACTGCCTGCGATGATTATATAATTGCTGTAATGCCGCAGAGCCTGTTTTTAAATCTTTGAGCGCTTTGCCTGTATTTGCACGAAAATAAGATTCGCGATCAATGCCTTGAAAAGGGCTGCCTAAAATGACGATTTTGCTGACTGTTGGGTATTCGGCATGACCGTTTGTATCTTCAATATATTTCGTTGAGACAAGCCCTCCCATTGAATGGGCAACAATATACACGTCTTCAATGGAATAGTCTTTTTTTAACCTTTTCATCACGTTTTTCAGCCAATAGGCTGTTTCCTCGATGCTTGCACGATTATTTTCAAACACAACTTGGATCAACGGATGTTTGGAGTTGGGATGCAATGCACCATAGATATGAGCATTTCCCAAGCGATCCACTGTGATTACCATTTTTTTTGAACCCCAATGATAATGCTGTTCAAAGCGGTAGAGCATGTTTTGAAATGAACGAACAGTTCCTTTATAGCCATGAACAAACAGCGTTGGAATTTGTGCCTCAGGCGAAAGATAAGCGTTCCGAGACTCAACATGTTTTGAACGCCATGTGATGAAAACGGTCAAAACAAGAAAAAAGAAGAAAAGGCCTATATATAGCATTTGATTTTTTGCTGCGGCATTTTTTTGCATAACATGTTCACCCCACTAATATTGTACCACAACACCGTTCCTATTATCGGCAGGAAATGGTTGAAATTAACCAAAATTTTTAAAAATTTCAACAAATTTGAATAAAATTTAGTATAATAGAAATTGTAAAAAACAGTATAAAAGACTTAGGAAAAAAGGAGGAGATTTGTATGGAAAAGGTAAACGACTACATTGTGAACAGCGATACATTAGCCTTGGTACCTTTTTTCAATGAATTTGGCGAATGTTGGACAAAAGCGATTGAAAAGTATCGGAACATTCAAGTGGAACAAGCGCCGAAAACGATTATCAAAGAGAGCTGCCTTTATTATGGGGTGTCGCTTCGAGGAAGAATTGAGTCAGCCAAGAGGGTTCTTCCAGGCCACCGCATGCTTCCTGTCTGTGTGTCAGAAGTGGCCAATCTTTGTTTTATTCCGACCAGATCAATGGAAAATGCGGACTGCAAGTGGATCGCACATTCGGCTGTAAAGACCATCGTTTCGGCTGGCAAACGTTCAAAAATTATTTTAATCAACAAGGAAGAGGTGATTGTGGAAAAACAGGCATGTCTGCTTTTTAATAAGATCAAAAATGCATCCCATTTGCTCTTTACATATCTGCAAAGACTGCACGAACTAAAAGAACAAGAAACCGTTATGATTTTTGGAAAACCCTATTATTATCAGCAGACTGATCATGAATTGACCGATTAAAGTTTGCTTCTCCAGGTATTCTTTTTAGACCATCATTTGCTGTTTGGTGCAGACGGCGCCGTTATAATGGCCTGTTGTGGAAGCTGCATGACCAATCAAGGGCTTTTCCGAAAAAGCCATTCCAAGAAATTCAAAAAACAAAAACATTGATACATCAACGCTATTACATAAAAAAGGGAGCTGCTCAAAGTCGAAAAAACGACTTATGAGACAGCTCCTTTCATTTTGTAAGGACTGGATCAGTTAAATGTTGAAAGATTGTCGTGCGTACGCTGCAACAAAACGACCAGTTTTTAATTCGTTGATTTTTCTGCTGTTTTGTTGTTAAGTTCAAGATGTTCTTTCAATTCGTTTGAAAGCGCAAGCCGTTCTTCTTCCGGAACAATATAATAGTAAATGCCGTTAATTTTTTTTCCGCTTCCTTTCATTTGGTGCTGTATTAAATGATGACGTGCCTCTTTGTAATTTTCCTGAATTGCCCACATTTCATCAAATGTCAGATTTGTTTTGACATTGTTTTCAATCACTTTAAACATTTCCCCGAATTTCGTAATGGAGGAAATGCTCGCTCCTTTTTCAATTACCGCTTCAATGATTTGCCGCTGGCGATCCTGTCTGCCAAAGTCGCCTCTCGGATCATCGTACCGCATTCTTGAATAGGCCAATGCTTTTTTCCCATCCAAGGAGATTCTGCCTTTTTTAAAATGATAGCCTTCATAAGTAAAATCCAAATCATTGTCTACCGTTACTCCGCCAACCGCATCAACGATGTCCCGAAAGCTCTCCATGTTCACTTTGACAAAATAATCTACTGGTATATCCAAAAAGTTTTCCACTGTTTTAATGGCCATTTCCGTCCCGCCAAAAGCATAGGCATGGTTGATTTTGTCTTGGGTGCCTTTTCCGACAATTTCTGTTCTCGTATCACGCGGAATGCTGACCATTTCCATTGATTGAACATTGGGGTTAACGGTGATTAAAATCAGCGAATCAGAACGCCCCCGATCCCCTTTCCGCTCATCGACGCCCATTAACAAAATAGAAATCGGGTCGCGCTTTTTAAAATTGACTTGCTGCTCGCGCTTGTCCGATTTGTCCCTGTGAATGTCCTCTTGAATGCTTGCAATCGTTGACTGGGCTTTATGCCAAATAAAATAGCCATATGCAGAAACTCCTAAAATAAAGATACCTATAATTGACAATGTAATCCAAAGCCATTTTCTTCTCTTTTTTTGACGTTTTTCCGATCTCATTCTCATCCCTCATTGCAAAAATTTGTCTACTATGATTATAATTTTCGAAAACGTCCAAGACAATATAAAAAAGATGTTCCTTACAAATTATTTCGAAAATGAAAACAATGAGGCGGCCAGCCATTTTGATCAAGATAAAACGGAAAGACTGCATTCAAGGAGAGGGACGAAGAGCGTTCATTGAACAATGATCGAAAGAATTTGCCCAGCGGCTGCACGGCTGCGGGCTTCATCCAAAAGTCTATGTGGAAATAAGTGAACCATCCAATTTTGTGTGATCTTAAAACATAGAATTGATTTAACTGCAAAAAATGTAGACGGGGAACATGGAATGATTCGGCAAATTCCGATATAATATATTGAGAATTTTGTCGTTTGGGGGATTGATTGTGAAAAAATCAATTGGTGTTTGGGCCATCGTGCTATTATGTTTCGTTTCCATTGTGATCGGCCATTTTTATTGGAAACAAAAAATTTCAAAACCGGTTGCCGCACAAGCAGATACCCAAGAAAACATGGAATCCAACAGTGCACAAAACGTCAATGAAGATATCATGGCATATGCAAAAAATTTGCCTGAAACAGTTCAAAAAAAGATGAAAACAGCATTAAAAGAGGGAAGGCCGTTAAATTTTGTCATTTGGGGATCTGAATCGGTTTCAGCCGCTCAAGACGGATGGCCAGAGAAATTAAAGGAACAATTGGAAGAAACGTATGGAGACACTTTATTCAACATCACGGTTTTTTCTGACAGCGGGCAAACAACCAACACGGTTTTAAATGAAAAGTTATACAACAAAGTTGTTGAACAAAAACCGGATCTTCTTCTTTTTGAACCATTCATTTTAAAAGACAATGGGGTTGTCGGCATCGACAATACACTTAATAATATTACAGCGATATTAGAGCAAATTCTTAAAGCCAATCCTGATGTAACCATCATGCTGCAGCCGGCGCATAGACTATACGGAGCCGTTCATTATCCGAAAGAAGTGGAAGCATTGCAACAATATGCAAAAGATCACGGCTACATCTATTTAAACCATTGGGAAAACTGGCCGGACGAGGAAGATGAACAATTAAAAGAATACGTCACGGAGGACCGATCAAAGCCGAGTGAAAAAGGAAATCAGGCATGGGGGGAGTATTTGATCGACTATTTTGTTGCCGAGGATGAATGAGGAATTGGTTCGGAAGTCAATATATGACATATCATTTTCCGGGAAATAATGATATTGTCGAGTTTTCATGCAAGAAATTGTTGTATAACCAATGATTATGGAGCAATAAGGAAATGATTTTGGCCGGCAAGGTGAAATGTTGCCATTTTAATGCTCGGTTTATTTCCGAATCTTTGCTTCGTGGAATGCTCATTTATTATTAGAATTTCGTGGTTAAGGAGAAGAAGAATAAAATGAATAACGCATGGAGGTTATTATGCAAATTAAAAAGGCGATCATCCCTGCCGCCGGTTTAGGTACACGTTTTTTGCCGGCAACAAAAGCGCAGCCGAAAGAAATGCTGCCGATTGTTGACAAACCGGCCATTCAATACATTGTCGAAGAAGCAGTTGCCTCTGGCATTGAAGACATTTTAATTATCACGGGCAGAGGAAAACGGGCAATTGAAGATCATTTTGACAAATCTTTTGAATTGGAGGAAACTTTGGCGAAGAAGGAAAAATGGGATTTGCTTGAAATTGTGCGGCAAATCTCTAATCTCGCCAACATTCACTATATCCGCCAAAAAGAGCCGAAAGGGCTTGGAGATGCCGTCTTATGCGCCAAAACGTTTATCGGCAATGAACCGTTTGCCGTTCTGCTGGGCGACGACATTGTCCAAGCGGAAACACCTGTTTTACGGCAGCTTATTTCCGTTTATGAAAGATACCATTGTCCGATGGTAGGGGTGCAAGAAGTTCGCAAAGAAAATGTGTCAAAGTATGGTATCATCGACATAGCTTCTCCTCCGCTGGAACATGGGGTTTTTAAAGTGCTCGATTTCATTGAAAAACCGCAGCCGGAAAACGCCCCTTCCAATATCGCCATCATGGGTCGATATATTTTGCCCCCGGTCATTTTCAACATTTTGGAAAACCAAATACCAGGCGCCGGCGGAGAAATACAGCTGACTGACGCTTTAAAAACACTCGTGCAGCACCAGCCAATCATCGCTTATCTGTTTTCCGGAAAACGATACGACATCGGCGACAAACTTGGTTTCCTTGAAGCAACAGTCGACTTTGCTTTAAGCCGAAATGAACTAAAGGATGCCTTTTTGAAATATTTGGAGGGGAAAGTGGGAGAATTAAGAAAAAAATAGGAAACCTCCGGGAAATACGGATCATTTTATGGAAACATGTTAAGATATATTATATTCCTAAAAATGTGAAGGTGATGTTCTTGAAAAAAATTAAGGTAATGACGATTTTTGGAACCAGACCTGAAGCAATCAAAATGGCTCCGTTAGTGTTGGAATTAAAAAAACATACAGATAAAATCGAATCATTTGTAACCGTCACTGCGCAGCATCGCCAAATGCTCGATCAAGTATTGGATGTCTTCGGAATCGTTCCGGATTATGACTTGAATATTATGAAAGACCGGCAAACATTAGTTGATATCACGACAAGGGGATTGGAAGGCTTGGATGCCATTATGAAAAAAGTAAAGCCTGACATCGTTCTTGTTCATGGAGATACAACGACAACATTTGTGGCAAGTTTGGCTGCGTTTTATAATCAGATTCCCGTTGGCCATGTGGAGGCTGGGCTTCGCACTTATCATAAATTTTCTCCTTTTCCAGAGGAAATGAACCGTCAGTTAACAGGCATTTTGGCGGATTTGCATTTTGCTCCCACCAAGAAGGCATTTGAAAATTTAATGAAAGAGAATAAGCCGAAAGATTCGATTTTCATAACAGGAAATACGGCAATAGACGCATTGAAAACAACAGTAAAAGATGATTATCATCATGAAATATTAGATAAAATTGGAAATGACCGAATGATTTTGCTCACTGCACACCGCCGCGAAAATTTAGGAAATCCGATGAGAAATATGTTTCATGCCATTAAACGATTAGTAAACGAATTTGCCGATATCCAAGTTGTTTACCCTGTTCATCTAAATCCGGCCGTTCGTGAGGTAGCGGATGAAATTCTCGGCCATGACAGCCGAGTTCATTTAATTCAGCCATTGGGAGTTTTAGATTTTCACAATTTTGCCGCCCGTTCTCACATAATCTTGACAGATTCCGGCGGCGTACAAGAAGAAGCTCCTTCTTTAGGCGTGCCTGTTTTGGTTCTCCGCGATACGACAGAACGACCTGAAGGAATTGAAGCAGGTACATTGAAACTTGCAGGCACTGATGAAGAGCAAATCTATCAATTAGCCAAACAGCTCCTAACAGACGAGAAGGTCTACCGACAAATGTCACAAGCATCCAATCCTTACGGAGACGGCAAAGCATCGGAACGGATTGTGCAGGGGATTTTGTATCATTTTGGGGTAAGTTCAGTAAAACCAGTGTTGTTTAACCATAATACTTGAGCTGTTGAATTTTGACAGCTCTTGTTGACTTATAAAGGCTTTTGTCATATAAAAAGGTTGTATTTTTTTAAAATCCTTTTACAAAAAAAATTTAGCCTATCTTCTTTAAACATTATTCGATATAATAACTGATAGTGTGAATTCTGTCTGATTACAAAGGAGTTTTTAAGACTATGGAGAAAAAAATATGCGTTATTGGATTGGGTTATATTGGATTACCAACAGCTGTTATGTTTGCCAACCATGGACTAAAGGTTCATGGGGTGGATATAAATGAACATGCTGTCAAATCAATAAAAAATAAACGACTTCATATAGAAGAAAATGGATTGCAGGAACGTCTAAACAAAGCAATCGATGATGGCAATTTTACAGTATCTACAAAACCTGAACAAGCTGACATTTTTATTATTGCAGTTCCTTCTCCAATCAATCAAGATAAGACTGCGAATCTTTCTTACGTCAGTCAAGCAACAGATTCAATCGTTCCGTACTTACAAAAAGGAAATTTAGTTATTTTAGAATCCACTGTTCCACCAAGGACTGTGGAAGACGTTATGTTGCCGATATTGCAAAAAAGCGGCCTAAAAATTGGAGAAGAATTATTTGTATCTCACTCTCCGGAACGCGTCATACCAGGTAAAGTATTCGAGGAATTAGTTCAAAATGATCGTATTGTAGGAGGAATTAATGAAAAATCGAGTCAATTGACAAAGGAATTATATCAAGTTTTTGTAAAAGGAACGATTCATACGACAGATGCAACAACTGCCGAAATGGTAAAAGTGATTGAAAATACGTATCGTGATGTAAATATTGCTTTTGCAAACGAATTGGCTAAAATTAGTGAAAATATTGGAGTTAATGTATGGGAGGCAATTAAGTTAGCAAATTTCCATCCTCGAGTCAATATTCATTTTCCTGGCCCCGGTGTTGGCGGACATTGTATAGCAGTTGATCCATGGTTTCTTGTTGAACTTCAGCCTGATGTTGCGAAAATGATTCATCTTGCCAGAACGATCAATGATGGCATGCCTGCTTATACAGCAAATAAAGTTAAGAGATTATTCGAAGAAAAAGGAATTTCCCATGGCCGTGTTGCTGTGCTGGGTCTTGCGTTTAAAGGAAATATAGATGATATGAGAGAAAGTCCTTCTATTGAAGTCATCAATCACTTAGAAAAACTAAGTATTGATTACACAGCATTTGACCCGCATATTAAAGAAAACAAGATTGATCGTCAAACACAAAGTCTATCCGAAGCTTTGGATCATTCCGATCTCATTTTGATTTTGACTGATCATAATGAATTCAAAGAATTAGACCCAAATAATATTGAGGGAATCCGCTCTAAAATCATTTTCGATACAAAAAATTGCATAAATCGTTCAACATGGGAAAAGGCCGGTTTTACAGTGGTAACATTAGGGGATTCTAAAAATTTTCCTCGTATTTAAAGGTGATATTATGAAGGAAAAGATACTGGGGATTGATGTTTCTTCGTTAAATTACGAAGAATTAACATCATCATTAATACGAGATATTGAGGAAAAAAGAAAAGCTTTTATTGTTGCGATTAATCCAGAGAAAATTATGAAAGCACAAGTGGATGAACAATTAAAAGAATTGTTGAATAAGGCGACATACCAAATCCCCGATGGAATAGGTGTGGTTTTAGCATCTAAAATAAGGGGAGGAAATATTCGCTCTCGTGTTACTGGAATCGATTTAATGTTAAAGATTTGCGAGGCAGCGGCAAAGCATAATAAAAAAATCTTTTTATATGGAGCAAGACCAGGAATTGCTGAAAAAGCAAAAGAAGTGCTTATCAAGCAATTTCCAGGGTTGAACATTGTTGGTGTACTGCATGGCTATGAAAAGGATATAGACAATATTCGTAGGACAATTAACGAAGCCAAACCTGATATAATATTTGTCGCTTTAGGAAGCCCACGGCAGGAATATTGGATTCTTGAAAATATGAACTCCCTTCACCCGTTTGTTTTTCAAGGAGTAGGTGGTTCTTTTGATGTCATTTCCGGGAATCTTAAAAGAGCTCCAGAAATTTTTCAAAAATTAGGGCTGGAATGGTTTTACAGATTAATAAAAGAACCTTGGAGATGGAAAAGGCAATTAATATTACCGAAGTTTTTGATTAAAGTGCTAAAAAAATAATTGGCATTATTTAAGTTTTTTAGAGCTGCCTTTTCTCCAACAAAATATGTCGTTGTTGGGAAAAGGCTTTTCTAATGAACTTATTCCATATCAGTTAATTAAGATAGAAATAACTTTTGAACGGATCAAGCAACGGGAGGATGTATAGTGAATAAGCGTTTACAAGCATTTTCGTCAAAATTTGAGTGGTTTTTGATATTTTTTATAATTTTACAGCCAATTATTGATCTAATGACATCTTTTTCAATATTATTTTTTCATATTGATCTAACTTTTGGGGTAATCATTCGCTTCGGTGTGATGTTTCTCATCTTGTTATATATCTTGTGGATTCCTTTGGACAAAACAAAGAAAAAAATATTTTATTATTTATTTCTGTTCGGGTTCGTTTTAATAATTGGTTTAATAAATAATATCTTAGTTAAAAATCCAATTCATTTGTTTTCAGAGATACGAAATATTGCAAAAATCGCATATGTCCCCATTATTTTATTTGGATACTTAATTGTTATCAAAAAATTAAAAGAGTTAAAGAATATTCAAAAAACGATTCAAAGGAATATTTTTATTTCCATGAATATTGTTTCTTTGGTAATGATAATATCTACTATTACAAGTACCGGTATAAAAAGCTACGAAAGCGAAAAACTTGGACACCAAGGATGGTTTTTTGCGGGTAACGAAATTGGTGCTATAATGGCGATATGCTTTGCAGTGGTGGTGTATTACGCTGTTCAAAACACAAAATCGTGGAAAACTATTTATTACTGGATTCCTGTATGTATGTTGATATTTTCTCAGTTAGCAGTCGGAACAAAAGTTGGATATGGTTCCGTCTTAATCATTTTAGTGATTGCATTTTTCATTTATTTGATTGAACGGATTAGATTTAGACATGATTCGGTTTTGGCAAAAAAATTTAGTGTAAATTTAGTGGTGAATTCTGTAGTATTAGTGTTATTTCTACTATTGACCCCATACACACCTGTTGCACATAATATGAATATCCACTTATCATGGGTTGGATTGGATCAACAACAAGCTGATTTTAATAATGATAATAAAACAGAAGAATCCAAAAACGAAATAGAAAAAGAAAGGGAAAAAGCAGTAGAAAATGTTTTATTAAGCGGAAGAGAGCATTTTTTAGCACAACATAAAAAATATTTTACTGAAGCACCATTATCTCAAAAGCTTTTCGGAATGGGATATGGTGGGAATTATAAAAAAGAAGGAAAAACAGTTGAAATGGACTTTTTTGATATATTTTTTTCCATAGGAATTATTGGATTTGCTTTGTACATTGTACCATTTTTATATCTTGGTTATAAAATCATTGCATACTTTTTTAAAAATGTTAAAGAAAACTTTAATCATGAAGTGGTTTTATTTGGTTCTGCCGTTATTTTAGGTCTTGGCATTGCCTATACTGCGGGGCATGTTTTAACAGCACCGGCGGTGAGTATTTATTTAGGCGTGCTTATTGTATACTTATATTGTACTTTAGTTTTTAAAACCACATAATTACAGCTAACGGTCTCTTAAAAATTTTTACCTATCCCAAGTGGATAGGTTTTTTAAAAGAAGTATGAAATATTTTAGAATACATTGGAGAGGGTATTAAAAATAAGATATAATATCTTGGAATAATAGGTATTTGTCTTATCCTATTTATTTTGAAAGGAGTTTATTAAAATGAGCAAAGTCCTCATAATTATTCCTGCATATAATGAGGAAGACTCAATATATAATACAGTAAAAAAACTGATTGAAACTTGTAAGTATGATTATGTGGTAATAAATGATGGATCAACTGATGGAACAAGGAGAATTTTAGAGGAAAATAATTTAAATTATATTGATTTGCCGGTTAATCTTGGAATTGGTGGAGCGATGCAAACGGGTTATAAATATGCTCTTAAACACGGTTATGAATATGCAATCCAATTAGATGCAGATGGACAACATGATCCTGACGATCTTGAAAAATTAGTAGCGGAGATAGAACGATCGCAATATGATATGGTAATTGGTTCAAGATTTATTGAGAAAACAAACTATAAAGGATCTTTAATGAGAAGAATAGGGATATTGTATTTTTATTACTTATTACTTATTATATCAAGAATAAAAATTACAGATCCAACATCAGGGTATAGAATTGTAAATAGGAAGATTATAAAAGAATTTTCAAAATATTATCCTGTTGACTATCCTGAAGTAGAGGTACTTGTAAAGTTGGCACAAAAAAAATATCGAATAAAAGAAATAAAAGTAGAAATGAAAAACCGCCAAGGAGGAAGATCATCGATCACACCTTTAAAATCATTATATTACATGACAAAAGTTACGTTTATTTCATTAATCCGTTCAGTTTTTTAGGGAGGGTAGTCATGGATATTGTCCAAGTTATAGCATTAATATTTGCTTTGCTTTTTTTTATGCAAGTTATATTCTTTACTAGCAGAAATAAACTTCAAGATAAACAAGCATTTTTGTGGATCGTTTTTGGTATTATTTCATTATTGATTGCGTTATTCCTTCCAAGTATTAATAAGTTTGCCCATTATATTGGAATATCTTATATGCCAGCATTGATTTTTATGATTGCTTTTTTAGTAATTTTAAATTTACTTATTTATCAGACGACTGTCATTTCAAGTCAACAAGAAAAGTTAAAAAATGTTATTCAAGAACTAGCTTTTCTTAAAAAACAAATAAAAGATTATATTAAAGATAAGGAAGATAAGAAATGACTTTGGTAAACTTCATATTGATATTAGGAAATACATTGATTTTAGTTACTGGTCAATTTTTATGGAAATACGGCATGGAAAATCAAACACTTAGCTTTTCTCTACTTTCCATTTTAAAGGTAATATTTTCCCCTTTTGTATTTTCTGGACTTGCAATGTATGGTATTGCAACAATATTATGGCTATATATATTATCGAAAGTTCCGCTCAGCGTTGCATATCCCTTTCAAAGTATCGCATATATTCTTGCTGTTTTTGGTGCCCACTTTGTTTTTAATGAAACAATCACCTTCCAAAAAGTTTTAGGTTGTTTGTTAATTATGGCGGGAGTTTCGATAATAGGTTTGTCTCCCAACAGTAATACTTAAAAATTAGGAGGATATTCTCTTGAGTATAAATAATCAATTACTTCAATTAGTTAGGAAACATTATTCAATAATTATTATATTGCTTTTGGCCTTAGTTTTAAGATTGTTTGCTCTTTATGAATATGGATTGAATCTAACATTAAATAGCGATGATGTAGGGTATACAAAAAGTGCAAGAGTTCTTATACAGACAGGGATGCTAACATACCATCAAATTGGAGAACCCACTGTTCATATTATGCCTGGTCAATCTTTTTTATTAGCATTAGTATTTTTAATTTTTGGATTTGAAGAGGTAGGTTTATATGCAGCGAGGGTTGTAATATCTTTGTTCGGCATAACTAGTATTTTATTTGTATATCTAATTGGTAAATATGTTTTTAATAAATGTACAGGACTTATAGCCGCTTTTTTACTTGCGATATTCGTTCCTCAAATTTTGACAGATAACCTTTTGTTAACCGAATCACCTTTTATGGCAGGAATGTATGTTTTATTATATTGTTCTCTTAAACTGGCTAATGAACGCAAATGGTCTTACTTCTTTGGAGTTATTTTTTCTTATTTATTTTGTCTCATGTTTAGACCAACAATTGCACTGTATCCCTTAGTTTTATTAATATACCTATTATTAAAAAAATACCCTTTAAAAATGATGTTAAAACAATTTCTTATTGCTTTAGTTTTGCTTCTTATTGTATTAGGACCTTGGTGGATTAGAAATTATATTCATTACCATGAATTTATACCACTTAGTGGTGGAACAGGAAATCCTCTCTTACTGGGAACTTATCAAGGGTCGGGATATAGATATGGCGAACCCTATGATGACGTAATTAAAAAAATTAACAAAGAACACCCAAACATTTCTGCATATGAAAACATGAACTTACAAAAAGAAGCAGCCATTGATAGAATTAAATTATGGTGGAAAAGTGATCCAAAATCATTTCTTAGAAGTTATACAATTGAAAAAACAATTAAACAATGGAATACATCATTTTATTGGAAAGAAATTTTTGGGGTTAAAATTGAGTTAATGCAGAAAATTCATAAACTAACGATGGTACTTGCAACAATATCTATGATTTTATCCATATTTTTATACAAAAGATCTCTATCAGAAAATGTTCTTCTATTTGGAATACTCGCTTATTTTACTGTTCTTAATAATATATTTTTTGCATTTGATCGGTATAACCAACCGTTAATGTCAATCTGGTTTTTATTTATTGGATCTATTATCTCCTATTTTTCACAAAAAACTAAAAGTATATTCAGGCTTAGAAGTTAAATAAAATATAGATATTCTATTAGCAGTTTACTAGCTAGGTATATTATTTTTGTAGTAAATAATTTAGTTGAAGGAGGAACATATATATGTATAAAAGGTTAGGAGCACTTTTCTGCAGTTTAATAATCCTTCTTAGCGTTTTGCCAATAAATATCGGAAAAGCTGTAACGACAGAATTTTATAAAGTAAGTATAACATCTGAAAAAGCCCCAGTATATTCATTAGATGATGAAAAAATTGTAGGATACTTATATAGAGGTTTTGAATTTTACTCAAATAAAATTTTGGACGATAAAATTATATTCAATATGAATAATAAACAGTTTTATATTAAATTAGAATCTGTAAATTATCAATTGGAAGAAAATGAAAATGTGTCAACGGTACCAGAAAATTTGGATTTACCTCAATACAAAGTACTAACTGATCAAACACCTGTTTTCTTAACAGAATCCTCTGGCAAACAAGTTGGTATTTTATCTAATGGTTTTATCATTCAACCCATTCAAGAAAATGATACACAAGTTATTTTTTCTATAGGAAATCAATTGGTCCAGATTTCTAAAAATAATCTAGAGATTATAGCAAATAATGTGGAGAGTCCACAAATAAACGAAAAAGAAAATTTAAACTCTGGTGAAAGTAGTGATATTCAAAAGGAAATAACCTCAGATGTTCAGATTAATTCTGAAAACAATCAACAAACCGCAATACAAAATTCTAACGAAAATTTACAAGTTGAAAATAACCCAATAATGGAAAAAAAATTATTAATGAATAGCAACTCACATAAATTTTTTAAAGTAAAATATGATAACACACCTGTTTATCAAAATAATAAAATAATTACATATTTAAAGAAAGATCAAGAATATCAAAGAGTGGCTGATTCTGGTAATTGGCACAAAGTAAAAATAGGATCAGGTTATGGATATGTTTGGAAAGAAGCTACTTTGCCAAGTACGGGGTCAACAATACAAAATCTTAATAAGTTGAAAATATCAAACAATTATATTATCACTTTAGATAATACAATTGTTTATGACACTTCTAGTGGAAAAAGGGTTCCTTTTGCTGAAATTTCTGCGAACACAAAATATCCGATAATAGGAGGGTATAATAAATATGCAAATTGGTATGAGGTAGACATACTCGGTAGAATTGGGTATATTATGAAGACCTCTGCTCGAGTAGATTTCTCTAATGATATGCAATATTTTAGAGTTAAATATGGGGGCACACCTATTTTTGTGAATCACGAAAATGGTTCTAAGGAAGTTGTACATTTGTATCAAGGTCAAGTTTTCAAAAGAGTCTCAGACTATGGAAATTGGCATAAGGTAAAAGTGGCAGATGGATATGGATATGTTTGGGAGGCAGCAACTGAACCTGCGGACGACAGTTCCATTAAAAATAAAAATAATGGTTTAAAAATAAGTGAGAATAAATTTAAAGCTCTTGATGATTTAGTTGTTTACGATACATCTTCAGGAAAAAGAGTACCGTTTGCTACAATTAAGAAGGATGCTATATATCCGATATTGGGTGACTATAAAAAATATGCCAATTGGTATCAAGTAGATATAGATGGAAGAATTGGCTTTGTTAATAAATCAAATACAGAACTTCAATTTAGTAATTCAACAAAATATTTTGAGGTTCTTGCAGATAATTTGCCTGTATATGCACCGGGAACATCTAATGTGTTTGTTTATCTAAAAAAAGGTGAAAAATTTGAACGAGTTCAGGACTCTGGTAATTGGCATTTAGTCAAAGTAGGGGATAAATATGGTTATGTGTGGAAGCAATCCACAAAACCAACGACATCAACAAATATTACAAATTTGAATAAAGGACAAGTTTCAAACAGTAGAGCTTTTAAGGCGTTACAAGATGTTAAAGTTATAGATACCTCTGCGAGCTCTCGGAAGACTTTTGCTGTCTTAAACAAAGGCGTAGTATATCCGGTTATACAAGAGTATGAAAATTGGTATAAAGTCGATGTTATGGGGAGAATAGGGTATGTAAATAAGAGTGGTACGCAAAGAACCTTTGCTAACTCAGACCGTTATTTTCAGGTAATAAGAGATAATGTTTATGCAGTAAGTTCAAATGGAACGGAAATTATTAAGCTCTCAAAAAATGAAATTTACCCACGGGTAAAAGATGATGGTAATTGGCACAGGGTAAAGATTAATAATGAGTATGCCTATGTTTGGAAAGATAACACACAATCAGTAATGAATCCAAATGTAAAAGATTTGAATAGTGTTTATACAATTCCAAAAAGAAAATTTACTACAAATAATACTACACAAATCTTTGATAGCAACCGAAATGTAATTGGCGAACTAAAGGGCAATCAGGCGTACAATTTTATTGATATTGTTGGAAGATGGTTTAAGGTAGATGTTTTAGGTCGAATAGGTTATGTCTATATGCCAGCAACATCAAGCATTTTGTCGTACTATGACATGAGTTTAGATGAGATGTTGAATATACAAATGAGAGTTAGCCCGCAAACTCAAATTGTAAATCATGGATATGTACATGAAAATTATATTAATTTAATGAATAACAGAAATACAGGAATTGTAATCGCAAATGCTTTAAATGTTCGAACAACACCATCCATCAATGGCCAAAGCAATAGTTGCGGGCAACTGCAAAAAGGTGAAACAGTTGAAATCATTGGTAAAGTTGGGGAATGGTACAAAGTTAAATATTCAAAATCCTGTGGAGGATGGAAAGATGCAGACAGAGAAGATGTATTGTATTTCTTAAATCCTGATAACTTTTTAAACTATAATGGATCCGAAATATTTCAGTTTTTAAAATTATCTCAATACACTGGGCTTACAGCTGATGAAATCAATAACAAAATTTTAAAAGGTAAAGGAATTTTAGAAGGTAAAGGACAGGCATTTGTTACTGCTGCACAAAAATACAATATAAATGAAATTTATTTAGTTGCTCATGCTTTACATGAGACTGGAAATGGAACATCCAGATTGGCAAATGGAGTACAAATCAATGGAAAAACAGTTTATAACATGTATGGAATAGGAGCAAAGGATTCCTGTCCAATAACGTGTGGTGCTGAATATGCTTTTCAAAAAGGTTGGACAGATCCTGAGAAAGCTATTATTGGTGGTGCTGCTTTTATTGGGGAAGGTTATATTCATAATGGACAAGATACGTTATATAAAATGAGATGGAATCCAGATAATCCTGGAACTCATCAATATGCAACAGATATCCGTTGGGCTATATTGCAAGCAAATAGTTATATAGGAAAATATTATAGTTTACTTGACAAGTATATCTTGTATTTAGATATTCCAGTATTCAAATGAGTTTTTGATTAACCAACCTCCTTTTAAATAGAATAATACTTTACTTTTTATTGAAGTTTATTAGGATTTAGCGTTTGTGTTTGTAAATGTACTGCTATAATTCTTTTAAAAAATGTCAGGTTAATATTATAAAATATTTGGATATGGTTGATATATTTATAAGCTTACAACAATTAAAATAATATTTTCATGGAAATCTCTTGACTTAAAATTGCGTAAAGAGTAATTTTAATCAAGAGATTTTTTCTTTTTTAAAAAAGGAACAGTCAAAAAGAAGATGATGTAGGCTGTCTGAATTGATAGGAGCCACTAGAAATAAATTTGAATTTATATTTGACGTGTTACAAATAGTTATGCACAATGTCATGATTTATTTTTATTCTTTTTAGCGAAATATATCTGGAAGTTTAAGATCCTTTTGGACAAAACCTTTGGGATAATTTACTGATGAATAGCTAAAGGAAGTGAAATAATGTCTAAATTTAAACTTGCTAGCATATTATTTTTTATTTCTACACTTTTTCTTAAATTTTCAAGTATGATTCGTGATATCGTCATTGCCCATCAATTTGGGGCTGGCGATATTGTTGGAGCTTATAATGCAGCTATGACCATCCCTAATACATTTATTTTATTTATGCTATCTGGCATGAAGGATGCATTTGTTCCTTCGTATTTGAAATATGATAAGCAAAATCAAGGATTTTCACATTTAACGAATATCGTAAAAGGGACATTTTATATAGGATTATTGATTTCACTTGCAGGTGCGGCATTTTCGCCGTTGCTTATCCATTTATTGTTTCCCACATTTAGAGGAGACATTGAACAATTGGCAATTTGGACATCCATTATGTATTTTTTTTCAATTTTTTTAGTTGGAATTAATGCAGTTTTTGAAGGATATTTTGATGCAAAGGGGAAATACTCGTTTTCAACTTTTTCACAGACTGTCGTTGTTTTAAGCACCATTGGAAGTACGCTTTTTTTAAGCAAACTGATAGGCGGCTATTCGATTGCTTTAGGGTATTTAGTTGGTACATTTATTTCGTTTTTAATTAAGTTTTTTTACTTTGGTCCGAGAAAATTTATAAATTGGCGTCAAAAAATGAATATAAAAGAAGTGAACACTTTTTATCTTATCTTTATCCCAGTAGGATTAACTATAATGGTTGGACAAATAAATTTAAATATTAGCAACTTTTATGCAGGAATGTTTGGGGCGGATGCGATTTCATATTTAAATTATGCTTTTCGTTTAGTAAGTATTCCTCAAGCAATTTTTGGAGTAACGGTAGCGACGATTATATATCCAATTATTGCAAAGGCACGCACGAATAATGATATCGAATTATTTAAGACAGGAATGGAAAAAGGCTTGTCTATCATGTTCCTTTTTTTGGCTCCTACTGTTTCGGGAATGATGTTAATGATGGAAGAGGTCATACAGATTGTTTATCAACGAGGGGCATTTGATGGTGCAGCAACGGTAGCAACTTCAGAAGTTGCTTACTATTATGTAGGATCGGTTCTTTTTTATAGCATTCAGGTTATTATTGCAAAGGGTTTTTATACCCTTGATAAAGGGAATTTAATAATGAGAATTGGAATTTTGTCTATATTACTAAATATATTGTTTAATTTTGTCTTTTCAAGCTGGATAGGTTATAAAGGATTAGCATTATCAACTTCAGTAGTTGGATTTATTTATACCTTTATTGCATTTGTTATTTTAAATAAACACATAGGTTGGCTTTCCATTAGAAAAGTTGGAAAGGAATACGTTAAGATCATTTTTTCATGCACTGTCATGATAGTTATTTTATGGATAATTAAACATCTTTTTGAACAATTTCATGTATTTTTATATGTAACGACTTTAACAATTATTGGAGGTGGCATTTATTTTATTATGCTATGGGCATTCAAAACAACATCCTTATATGATATTGTTGCAATCAGGTCAAGTAATAAAAATCACAGATCTAAAAAATGAAAATCAAAAGAATACTTTTCTTTTTCTCGATAAAACGATATAATAATAAGGGTTTAAAAAATTTAAAACAATTAGGAAATAGTTTATATAATTAAATATTTTCGGATAATGTTTAACCTGTTTTTTTATTATTTTCCTTGTGAGGTGTAACTTGATGTCTCCTTACATGACAACATTTTTAATAACATTTATAGTTAGTACGATTTCCGTACCATTTGTAATTAAATTTGCACAAAATATTGGAGCTGTAGATATACCTGATAATAGAAAAATCCATAAGAAAGCTATCCCCAGAATCGGCGGGATTTCAATTTATATTGCTTTTTTAACAGGTTTTATCTATATTTCAACTTTAATAGATTTGAACACTAGTATTATCGTTGCCGCAACAATAATCATGATAACTGGGTTTATTGATGATAAATTACAAATAAAACCTTGGCAAAAATTGGTTGGTCAAACATTGGCAGCAGCAATTGTTTTAGCAGACGGCCTTTCTATAAAATATCTAACTGTTCCATTTCTGGATGAGAGTATACCAGTTAATATTTGGGTAGCTCTAATTGTATCATTTATTTGGATAATTGGTGTTACAAATGCGGTTAACCTGATTGACGGTTTAGATGGTTTGGCTTCAGGTGTTTCGATTATTGCAGCTGGCGCTATTTTCGTTATGGCATTAATTATGAATGAAACAAATGTTGCTTTCTTATCAATTGCTCTAATCGGATCAACCTTAGGATTTTTAATATTTAATTTTCATCCAGCCAAAATCTTTATGGGAGACACAGGGTCATTATTACTTGGTTTTTTACTATCAGTTCTTTCTATTATCGGGTTTAAGCAAGTGACATTTGTTACTTTCATTATTCCGATGGTAATACTTGCTGTTCCTTTAACAGATACAACAATAGCCATAATTCGTAGGAAACTTCAAAATAAAAAAATTATGGATGCCGACAAAAATCATTTGCACCATCGATTGTTAGATGCTGGTTTTACTCATCGAAAGGCTGTTCTTTTTATATACTCTATTTCACTTTTTTTCGGAGTTTCAGCAATTCTTTTATATAAGGCAAATTTATTCGCATCTATTATTATTTTTATTTTAATATTACTTATTATTGAATTGTTAATTGAAGGTTTTGAATTAATAAGTAAAAATTATAAACCTTTACTAAGTTTATATAAAAAGTTAAATAGTAAGAAAATAGGCATTGAAAATGACAAAAACGCTTGATGAGAATTAAGCGTTTTTGTTTTATAACTCTATTTAAGTTTGTGAGGTCTGTTTTATGAGAATACATTTAATTGCCAATATGTATCCTAGTAAAATTGCTCCAAATTACGGTGTGTTTGTAAAAAATACTGAGGAAATTTTGGTGGGAGCAGGTTTTAATGTTGACAAAACAGTTTTATTAAAAGAAAAAAATAGACTAATAAAGCTAGTTAAGTATTTTTTTTATTTTTCAAAAATTATTTTAAAAGGTTTAACAAAAAAGTATGATATTACATATGTGCATTATGCTTCACATAATGCACTTCCAATTTTATTTCTAAAGCTATTTAAAAAAGACCTTGTTATTTTCACAAATGTTCATGGCAGTGACGTAGTACCTGAAGTGCCGTCTCAAAAAAAATACCAACCTTATGTAGATAAGCTGTTGAATATATCTAATATAGTGATAACACCAAGTAAGTACTATCAGGATTTAGTGAGAAGCAAATTTAACTTGCGGAACCGGATTGAAGTGTTTCCCTCCGGAGGGGTGAACAGTAAAACTTTTTATAAGCGAGAAGATAAACAAACAGCACTAAAAGAACTTATGCTGGATATAGACACTCATTATATTGGATATGTTAGCAGATTAGATGTGGGAAAAGGTTGGGACATTTTATTAACATCGTTAAAGAAATTGAAAGATGAAAATTTTTTGTTAAAAAATAAAATTAAGGTCATTATGGTGGGGGATGGGAAGGATAAGGAACGGTTTGTAAAGATGGTGTCTGATTATGAATTAAATGATGTCATTATCCATTACCCTTTACTGCCTCAAGAGAAACTAAATGCAATATATAATGCGATAGATGTTTTCTGTTTTCCGACTACAAGAAAAGGAGAAAGCTTGGGACTTGTCGGTTTGGAAGCAATGGCTTGCGGAGCTCCTGTCATTGGTAGTGCCATTGGAGGATTGTTGGATTATATTATAGACGGTGAAAACGGCCTACTGTTTCAAGCTGGTTCGTCTGAAGATCTATATAAAAAGATTAAATTTTTTTATTCAATGCCAGAAAATGAAAGAAGAACGATGAGTTATAAAGCCATATTTAAAGCGAATGAATATAAGGTAGAAAATATTAAACATAAATTAATTAATATTTTTCTTTCTTTTAGAGGAGGCACCTTATATGAAGAAGGTTAAGAAAGCTGTAATCCCAGCAGCAGGTTTTGGTACACGTTTTTTACCTGCTACAAAAGCACAACCGAAAGAAATGTTGCCAATAGTTGATAAACCGACTATTCAATATATCATTGAGGAAGCAATTGTGTCTGGAATTGAAGACATTATTATTGTTACAGGAAGAAATAAAAGAGCCATTGAAGACCACTTTGACTATTCAATTGAACTTGAAATGGAGTTGAAAGAAAAAGAGAAATTTGAACTATTAGAACAAGTGCAGAAGATTTCTAATATGGTTAACATTCATTATATTAGACAAAAGAAACCGTTAGGATTAGGTCATGCAGTAAACTGCGCAAGAAGTTTTATTGTAAATGAACCTTTTGCAGTCCTTCTAGGGGACGACATTGTTAAGAATGGAGTCCCTTGTTTGAAGCAGCTTTTAAATGTATATAATGAGTTCCAATGTTCAGTCATTGGTACAAAAAAAGTGCCTGAGGAAGATTTGCACAAATACGGAGTAATTAAACCTAAAGATGTATATATAAGCGAAACCTTAGTGGAAGTGGAAGATATGGTAGAAAAACCAATAGAAAATGCACCTTCTAATATTGCTGTAATGGGGAGATATGTGTTTGAACCTGAGATTTTTGATTATCTTGAAAATTTAGATATTGGTTACGGTGGAGAAATTCAACTTACAGACGCGATAAAGAAAATGGCTCAGGAGAAAAAAGTTTTGGCATATGCATTTGAGGGAAAAAGATATGACGTTGGCGATAAATTTGGTTTTATAAAAGCCACAATAGATTTTGCACTTGAAAGAGAAGATTTAAGTGAACAGCTAAAACAATATTTAAGAATGCTTTACAACGAAGGAAAGTTGAACTAATACGAAAGGAGCTGTCCCAAAGTCAAGAGAACTGACTTATGAGGCAGCTCTTTTTTTATAGTAATTATTTAATGAAATAGTCGACATGTTCTTTGAATGGCAAGTATTACTTTTGGAAAAAATAAAAACAAACTAATATTAGAGGTAATAACAATGGTATTGCTAATGAAGTTAATCTTAATATTTTTAATTTCAGTAATATTGACTCCCTTTGTCATAAAATTTGCTTTTGCTATCGGGGCTGTGGACATTCCTAAATCAAGAAAAGTACATTCAAAAATTATGCCTCGATTAGGTGGATTGTCGATCGCTATTTCGGTTTATATCGGGATTTTTCTATTTAAACCTGAAAGTGTTTATCTAGAGGGATTTTTAATTGGCTCTTTTTTTATAATGATTACAGGTGTTTTTGATGATCTTTTTGAATTAAATTGGAAGTGGAAGCTTTCAGGTCAAGTGGTGGCTGCATTATGTGTGGTCTTGAGCGGACTGCATTTAAAATTTATTCACATACCTTTTATTGGACAAGTAAATATAGGTTGGTGGGGGATTCCCATTTCTTTTTTGTGGATTTTAATTGTTACGAACTCAATAAATCTGATAGACGGATTGGACGGTTTAGCTGCGGGAGTTTCAATAATTGTATTATCAACAATTGTTTATTTAAGCATGCCCGGATTATCTTTTGTTGTTCAAATTGCTTTAATAACCATTTTTGCTACTTTAGGTTTTCTTGTTTTTAATTTTTATCCAGCGAAAATATTCATGGGAGATACTGGAGCTCTTTTTCTTGGTTTTGTGATTTCTTTATTGTCATTATTGGAATTTAAAAACGTCACTGTTTTTTCATTGCTAATTCCCGCCTTAATCCTTGGGGTGCCGTTATCTGACACTTTTTTCGCCATTGTGAGAAGAATAATGAACAAAAAATCAATTTCTATGGCAGATAAATCCCATTTGCATCATAGTATTTTAAAGTTTGGTTTCTCGCATCTTCAGACTGTTCTAATAATTTACTTAATCAGTTTCCTGTTTAGTCTGGCAGCAATAGTTTTTTCTAGAAGTGCCATGTGGCTGTCAATTTTTATTATTTTTCTTATTTTGTTTTTTATTGAAATTCTCGGAGAAATACTTGAACTACATGGAAGAAATTTTAAACCGCTAACAAATTTAATGAAAAAGATCACATATGCATTTAAACCGAAATAAACAGACTATATAGCTCATTAAAATGAGGATTATTGTGTAAAGCCTATTAGAGCCATGCAGTTTTCAAACTTTAAATGTTTTTCAAACAATTATAGAGAAAACCCATGGCTCTTTTTTAGAAACTAACGCAATTTACTGCTGTTAATGGAAAAATTTACTTTATATTCCAAATGATTTCTCAACTGAGTTGAAACTTCTTCCAAAGAATCTTCATCCAGTTGGTAATAGTAGGTTCCGTTTATTGGGTTGTCATACCCGTCAATCGTTAACGATTCAATGCTGCTGATGGAACCGGAGTATTTTTGCAGTGCCAAGATATTGCCAATGCTGAAATTGGTTGTTAAGTTTTTCCCTAAAGAATCGATGATGTCGTCATATTTCGTAATGGCAGATAAAGAAGAGCTCTTTTCAATGATTGCTTTTATTACCTCTTGCTGCCGCTTCCCTCTACCGATATCGCCTAATGGATCCTTTTTACGCATGCGGACATAAGCTAAAGCTTCTTCACCGTTTAAAGTTTGGACTCCTTTCTTAATATGGATGGCGTTTTTTCGCCCTTTGCTGTCTTGCTCTGTAAATTCCCTGTCGCTGTTTACTTCGACGCCGCCAAGAGCATCTACAATATCAATAAAAGCGTTAAAATTTAATTCAACATAATAATCGACGGGAATATCAAGCAAATTTTCCACAGTCTCAACCGTTAAGTCTTTTCCGCCGAAAGCATGTGCATGAGTAATTTTATCTCGATTATGACCTGGAATTTTCACCCTTGAATCTCTTGGGATGCTAACCATTTTGATCGATTTTTCATCTTTATTAAATGTTGCCAAGATCAAAGCATCCGATCTGCTTCGTTTTTCTCCGGGGCGCGCATCCACTCCGATGAACAGCACTGAAAAGTTATCCTTTTTTGGATCAACAGGCTGTTCTCTTAATTCAGATTTTCTCCCTCTTTCCAGATCTTCTTGCGCTTGAAAAGAAGCATTCGCTAATTTAATTGATAGATAAATAGCGTAGCCGCCGATTATGAATAAAAAAATAAAAAACAAACAACCGAAGGCTCTTAATTTTTTTTTCTTTTTCTTTTTTTTGATCGTTCTTCTATTCATAATTTACTCCTTATTTTTTTAATGAATTATTAACTTCCTCCTCCAAATAAACCCAATCCCCTTCCTTGATCGAGCTTTTTCCGTTGGTGAGGTCAGTCATCCAGTTTTTGAAGGCTTGGACTTGGTTTTCTTCGACATATGTTTCCACTTCCACAGTATCTAAATAGTGGATGTCTTTCAACCGGTAAGCAGAGGAGCGAAGTTCGTTTTCAATTTTGCCTAAATAGCTATAGTCGAACGTCGTATGCATGATGCGCATTCGTTTTCGCTCGACAATTCCGGTATGGTTGACGCATTCGGAGACGGCTTTTCCATAGGCACGAATAAGGCCGCCGGCGCCGAGTTTGATTCCGCCGAAATAGCGGGTGACAACGGCGACGGTATCTTTTAATTTTTTCTTTTTTAACACTTCCAGCATTGGGATTCCGGCTGTTCCGCTGGGTTCCCCGTCGTCGTTTGCTTTTTGGATTTGATCATGTTCGCCGATTAAGTAGGCGGAGCAGTTATGGGTGGCATCCCAATGCTTTTTTTTTATGGAATCAATGAACGCTTGAGCGTCTTTTTCGGTTTTGGCGCGATGGATATAACAAATAAATCGCGATTTTTGGATTACGATTTCATGCTCTCCGTATCCTTTTACGGTATAATAATTGGAAAGCAACCACAACACCTCCATGGGCAAAAACAGAAAAATGGCGTTTTTTTGACAAAAATCGCCTTTTTCTTAAAAAAAAAGCACTCACATTTTTTTATTATAAAACGTCATACATTTTACTTCAATCAGATTCCTATTGATTCATGTAAAGATTTTGTTGCAAACCGTTCAATTAATGGGGGAAATGGAAGAAATGAAAGTATTTTATAAGACGATGGATCCAAAAATATTGGATGAAATATTGGACAAAATGATCGAAACAGTGCAATCAAGCAAAGAACAAATATTTGAAATTGGAGAAAACTCCCGCCGGGAATACGAGAATATTGTAAAGGAATTAAATTATGTGAAAGAACAAGTACAAGAAATCATCCAACAAACAGATAAATTGACCGTGAAGTCAAGGCTTGCCCGAAAACATCTTGTCGAAGTCAGTCGAAATTTTAACAAGTATTCAGAAAAAGATATTCTTGAAGCTTATGAAAATGCGCAAAAAATTCAGGTGGAGCTGGCAATGCTTCAAGAAAAAGAAAAGCAGCTAAGGAATCGGCGGGATGAATTGGAACGGCGGCTGATATCTTTGAAGGAGATGATCGACCGCGCTGATCTATTGGTTAACCAAATAACAGTTGTATTGCAGTATTTATGTCAAGATTTGCGCCAAGTCGGCGATCTTTTAGAGGATGCGAAACAAAAACAAGCTTTTGGTATAAGAATCATTGAAGCGCAAGAAAAAGAGCGGAAGCGGGTTTCACGGGAAATTCACGATGGGCCTGCCCAAATGCTGGCCAATGTTCTGATGAGGGCTGAAATCATTGACAGGGTGTTCCGCGACAAAGGAGCAGAAGAAGGCTTTCGGGAAATCCAAAATTTAAAGAAGCTGGTCAAAAGCACTTTAACAGAAGTTCGGCGCATTATCTATGACTTAAGACCTATGACACTGGATGACCTAGGATTAATCCCTACTCTCAGAAAATATTTTTCAACGATTCAAGAATATGAACAAAATGTAGAAATCCATTTTGATAATGTGGGAGATATGGAGGAAAAAAGGCTTCCTCCGAAATTTGAAGTCGCCCTGTTTCGCATGATTCAGGAGGCGGTGACGAATGCGTTGAAACATGCGGAAGCGACAAGGATCGATGTGAAGGTGGAAGTGGGCGTCAATAAAGTCAATGCGTTGATACGGGATAATGGCAAAGGCTTTGTGATGAAAGAAGTATTGGAAAAGAAGCGGGAATCATTAGGATTAATAGGGATGAAGGAACGGGTGGAATTATTCAATGGAAAAATGAATGTTCAATCAACGCCGGGAAGGGGAACGATCATATTTTTGCAGCTGCCTATTAGTTCATAAATAGAGAATTTGTCTCATTGACACTTCAAGTATAACATGTAAACAATAATGATGGGGAGGAGTGTAAATGAGCAAAAAAATAAAAATTGTTATTATAGATGACCATGCCCTTTTTCGGGAAGGTGTAAAACGAATCCTCGATTTTGAAGAAGATTTTGAAGTGGTTGCGGAAGCCGGGGACGGCAGTGAAGTTTTAACGGTAGTCGAGGAATATCGTCCTGAAGTGGTCATAATGGATATTAATATGCCTAACGTCAATGGTGTAGAAGCAACAAAAAAATTGGTGGATTCTTATCCGGGCACAAAAGTGATCATTTTATCAATTCACGATGATGAAAACTATGTGATTCACGCTCTGAAAACAGGAGCTTCCGGATATTTGCTAAAAGAAATGGATGCAGATACGCTGGTGGAAGCAGTGAGAATTGTCGCAGAAGGCGGCAGCTACTTGCATCCGAAAGTCACCCACAATCTTGTCAATGAATTTCGCCGTCTGTCTTCAACCGGTGCCAATGGACAAATTCCTGTGAAAGTACAGCGTCCTTTACATATTCTAACCCGCCGTGAGTGTGAAGTATTGCAAATGCTTGCGGATGGGAAAAGCAACCGCGGAATTGGCGAAACGCTTTTCATCAGCGAGAAAACTGTAAAAAACCATGTCAGCAACATTTTGCAAAAATTGAATTGCAATGATCGTACACAAGCGGTTGTCCTTGCCATCAAAAACGGCTGGGTGGAAGTAAGATAATTTTTCTTAAGGTTAAGGTACCATTGCTTTAACCTTATTTTTGTTTGAATAGAGGCAAATTATTTTACTTGTTAAAAACGGAACCGAAAACTCTATCTATAGTATATTTTTGCAATTTTTCTTGATCGGTAGGAAATTTTTGATGGCATGGCGAAAACTTATTTATAAAGGATGACATCAAAGGTTCATTGAGAAAAACAAAAATTTCGTTTAGAAAGGGACAGAATGATGAAAACAGCCATTGTGACTGATAGCACTGCCTATATTCCGCAAGAAATCCGCAACAAGTACGATATACACATGATTCCGCTGAGTGTGGTATTCGGCGGTGAGACTTTGCGTGAAGAAGTCGATATTTTTGCGGAACAGTTTTGGCAAGAAATAAAGAAAAGAAAGGAACTGCCGACAACATCCCAGCCTCCGGTCGGCGAATTTGTCGAGCTGTTTGAACGGTTGGCGAAAGATTATGAAGCGGTTATCAGCATCCACCTTTCCAGCGGCATCAGCGGCACATACAACGGAGCGAAAACAGCTGGCCAAATGGTTGAAGGCATTCAAGTATTTGTCTACGATTCGGAAATCAGCTGCATGGCTCAAGGATTTTATGTGATTGAGGCGGCAAAAATGGCAAAAGAAGGGAAATCCCCCGAAGAAATCATCAGCCGCCTCGATGAGATGAAGAAATCAATGGATGCTTATTTTATGGTGGATGATCTTTCCCATCTTCAGCGGGGAGGAAGACTAAGCGGAGCCCAAGCTTTTGTTGGGAGCCTTCTGCAAGTAAAACCTCTTCTTCATTTTTCCGATAAGGTGATCGTGCCGTTTGAGAAAGTGCGTACGCGCAAAAGAGCGCTGAACCGGATTTTTGATCTCTTTGGACAAGTTGCGGGCAAACATCCGGTAAGGGCGGCTGTCATTCATGCCAATCGGGAGGAAGAAGCTCAGAAAATCAAAGAAGAACTTGAAAAAAAATATCCGGACTCCGAATTTATGGTCAGCTATTTTGGCGCAGTGATCGGCACTCATCTTGGAGAAGGAGCCATTGGAATCGGCTGGTATCAGAAATAAGGATGAAGCGGAAGGTGCGCATTGCGCCTTTCCGTTGAAAACGCCGATAAAAAAATGATTCGGTGTATAAAATAGTTTGCGAGGCTAAACTCCTGCGAAAAGAGAAGGCTATCATAATGGGACTTCCAGCCGCAGTGAAAACCAATTAATTTAGATGAAGCCTCCTTAAGGGATACAGAACGCTCGAATAAATAAACGATAAACGACACAGACGAACTGGGGTGCGCTTCCAATTGTAAAGTAAGAAATGTTTGTTGAAAGGCAGGTTGATTTTTGGCCGTTTTTTTGATAAACCTATTAATGGATGAATGACAATCACAATGGGAAACGGGGGAATCGAATGGATCCTGCGCAAACTCCTCAGCAGCTTCTCCTCGGAAGACATCTTCTTTCCGAAGAAATACCCTTTCCGCTTGATCTCATACAAAACACGCTTCAGGTAGAAATTGTTCAAGGTGTTGTTAAAACTTCCAACTCTTTTTATTGCCATCGTTGCGGAAATCATCAGCCGCACTTGTTTGCCGGTTTCCATTGCGCCCGCTGCGGGCGTTTTTGCCATTATTGCCGCAATTGCCTTATGATGGGACGGGTAAGCGAATGTACGAAACTTGTCAGCTTGCCGATAAGAGAAAAGGTGAATGATGGTGTTTCCGGGGGTGGATCTCTTGCATCTGTCAATTTTTTGAAGTGGGACGGCAGCCTTTCATCGGCGCAGAAAAAGGCCTCTGACCGGGTTGTTGACGCTGTTTTGCACCGTACCAATCTCTTAGTCTGGGCGGTATGTGGGGCGGGAAAAACCGAAGTCTTGTTTGCAGGTATAGAAACGGCATTAAAAAAAGGCGATTATATTTGCATTGCGGCTCCGCGTACGGATGTCGTCCTCGAACTTGGCCCCCGTTTCAAAAAAGCGTTTTCGGATGTAGATATTGCTGTGTTATACGGAGGCAGCGAAGATCGTGGGAAGTTGTGTCCGATCACGATCTCGACGACACATCAGCTTCTCCGTTATAAGGAAGCCTTTGATGTTATCATCATTGATGAAGTCGATGCCTTTCCCTATTCGGCTGACGCCTCTTTGCAATTTGCGGCACAAAAGGCTCGGAAGAAAACAAGTTCCCTTATTTTTTTGTCAGCTACCCCTCCTAAAGAACTGATTCGATTATTCAAACATGAAGAAATTGTGAAAATCCCTGCAAGATATCACGGCCATCCGCTCCCTGTCCCTGAATTCAAATGGTGCGGGAATTGGAAAAAGAGTTTGAAAAAAGGAACCCTGCCGAACATTGTGGTTTCGTGGATACGTTCGCATTTGCAAGAAAAAAAGCAAGCCTTTTTATTTGTCCCGGAAATAAAAGTGCTTGAAGATGTTGTCCATCTGTTGAAAAAACTTGATCCGGCCATTGAAGGGGTGCATGCGGAAGACCCGGAAAGAAAAGAAAAAGTGCAAAAATTCCGCAGCGGCAAAATTCCGATTATTGTGACGACGACAATTTTGGAAAGGGGTGTGACTGTTCCGAGAACAGATGTGGCTGTTTTAGGAGCGGAGGAAGATATTTTTACCGAAAGTGCTCTTGTGCAAATTTCCGGACGTGTCGGCCGCAGCGCGAAACAGCCAACGGGATCAGTTTTATTTTTTCATTATGGGAAAACGAACGAAATGGTTGCAGCCAAACATCATATACAAAAAATGAATCGACTGGCGAAAAAACAAGGACTTTTGAAACTGGTTCAAGGAAAATATTTTTAGTAAAATAAATAATTGTCAAAAGACCATTTATATGAAATTTATATATTGTATGGAAAGAACGGCTTTCGAAAGATAACGGAACCGATTGGAGTTGACAGAGAATGATCCTGAATGCGCTAGAAATTATTTTAAAACAATTGCTTGATGAATATATTGATCAATTTCATATGAGCTGCACGTGTGAAAGATGCCGCAACGATGTATTGGCTCTGGCGTTAAACAAGGTTCAGCCGCATTATGTGACAGATGTGGAAAAAATCGCTTATGTCAAAGCTGAATTTTTTGATCGGCAGCAAATGACGACTTTGCTTGTATGTCTTGCTGAGTGCGCTAAAGTCGTTTCCGAAAACCCGAAGTGCGGAAATGTGAAGGAATGGAAAAGATGATGGGCAAATGTCTTTATTGTTTTCATGATCTGGACATTCGCTTGAGCTGGCGAAGACTTTTTTTTCTTGAAAAAGAACCGGTCCTATGTGATGAATGCTCAAAAAAGCTTGAACCGATCAGCGGCTGTACGTGTCCGTTGTGCGGCAGGCCGAATGAAAGGTCTGAATGGTGCGCAGATTGCCATCAATGGGAGAAACACCCGGATTTTCAAGGGGTTTTGAAAAGGAACCGCTCCGTTTTTCGATACAATGATTTTATGAAAGAAGTTTTGACACGTTTTAAATTTCGCGGCGATGCCATTTTAGCGGAAATGTTCCGCGAATCTTTTCTAAAAGCATTCCAAGTTCGCTCGTACGAATCATATTTGCTTCTCCCAATTCCATTGAGTAAAGAACGGCTTCTTGAAAGAGGTTTTAATCAGGCGAAATTGCTGGCTGAACTTCTTCCCCTCCCGATCATTGAACCTTTGCGCAAAAGAGATTCCACAAAGCAATCAAAAAAGCCCCGGAAAGATCGGATCGTCTCAAGAAATCTGTTTACATTAATGGATCCTAAACTTGTGGTTGATCAAAATATTATGATTATCGATGACATTTACACAACGGGGGCGACCGTTCGGCAGGCTGCTGAGATTTTGCTCCGGGCAGGTGCGAAAACTGTCGAATCTTTCACGCTTGTTCGCAGTTAAATGACAATTTGGATGTGCCGATATAAAATAGTAAATAGGAACGAAATAGGAATGAATTGGAAGGTGAATGCGAATGGCGGAATTAGCAAACTGTCCGCAATGCGGTTCGTTGTTTGTCAAAACGCCCGGGCGGTCACTTTGTCAGGCGTGCTATCGGCAAGAAGAAAAAGCGTTTGAAACAGTGTATCGATTTTTGCGGAAAAAGGAAAACCGTTCGGCAACGCTGCATGTTGTGGTGGAAGAAACGGGTGTGAGCGAGGAGTTAATTTTAAAATTTATCCGCCAGGGGCGGATACAGCTCGTCAATTTTCCCAATCTTGGATATCCATGTGAAAGATGCGGCAAAATGATCCGGGAAGGAAGAATATGTTTTTCTTGCAAAAAAGATATTCAATCTCAAATTGATCAAATGGAAAAAGAAGAAAAATTTTTGGAAGAAAAAAAGAAACAGCAGACATATTATGCGCTTCATCCGAAAAATGATGCAAACCATTAACAAAATGAACTTCACCGCCGATAAAGAATATAGGGAAAGACGGAAATATGAGCGGAGTGCTGTGAGGCTGCGGTGAGAAAGGAGGGGCAATATCCGTGAAAATAGACCATAACTTACACTCGGCAAGCATCAGCAATCCTTATCAAAAACAGTTGGAGAATCAAAGAATCCCTAAAATGAAAGCGCAGGAAGATAAAGTGGAAATTTCTTTCCAAGCCAAACAGCTTCAACGAGTAAATGCGGAAGAGCCTGTACGTTATGAAAAGGTGCTGGCGCTCAAACAGGAGATTGAGAGCGGCGGGTATAAGATTGATCCAAACTTAATCGCAAGAGGAATGGTTCGGTTTTATGAAAAGCAATAACTTTTGGCGTGAGGACAAATAACCAAATGGATGAAAAAATTGTTTAAGTGCATGCGGAAAGCCGGTGAAATCATTCTCAACAACTCTTTCAAAAACAGGGAGGACTTTTCGTGTCTCTTTCCATTTTAGTTGAAATATTGGAAAAACAACTAAAGCTTCACGAACAATTATATGATTTGGCGGTAAAAAAGACGGAATTGTTGAAAAAGGATGATATTCAACAATTAATGCCGCTTTTAAAAGAAGAACAGAAATACGTCAAACAACTTGAGAATGCGGAAAAAGAACGAATCAAAGCAACGGTTTCATTTTTAGACAGGGAAGATGATTTAACGATTTCCGCTTGCATAGAAAAAGCTGAAGGCGATGAGAAACTGCGGTTGGCTGAGTTAAAAGAGTTATTGACCAATGCGGTGGCAAACTTGAAAAACGTCAATGTTTTAAATCAGCAATTAACATTTCAGGCGCTGCAGTTTGTGAATTTAACGCTTGATCTCGTCGCGCCGCAGGAAGCGTCGCCGAATTATCAGAACCCGAGTCAGGAAGACAAGCAGATGAAACGGAGATCATGGATTGATTCAAAAATTTAAAGGCAGGGGAATTTGATATGATATCGACTTTTTTTGGCTTAGAAGCTGCAAGAAGCGGATTAACGGCGGCGCAAAGCGCATTATATACCATCGGGCATAATGTGGCAAACGCAGAAACGCCCGGTTACACAAGACAAAGGGTCAATCTTGCCCAAAAGCAGGCCTATCCAACTCCAGGCCGTTTTCAGCCGGATATTCCGGGGCAATTCGGTACAGGTGTTGAGACGGAAACCGTCCAGCGTATTCGCGACCGTTTTCTTGACGTCCAGTATCGCGGTGAAAATGCTAAACTGGGCTATTGGACATCCCGTTCTGATGCGTTAAAAAAAATGGAAGATGTTATGAATGAACTGACAGGGACGGGATTAAATGAAACATTGAATCAATTTTGGCAATCCTTGCAAGATTTAGCCACAAATTCAGCTGCCCGTTCCGTTGTTCGGCAGCGCGGGGTCGCAGTGGCGGATACCTTTAATTATTTAGCTCAAACCCTCCAACATAATCAGCAAGATTTAAAAAACGAATTAAATGTCACCACGACAAAAATCAATTCGCTGCTTGAACAAATCAACAACATTAACAAGCAAATAGGGGAAGTTGAACCGAACGGATATTTGCCGAACGATTTGTACGATGAACGCGACAGGCTTTTGGACGAACTTTCTTCTTATGTCGATATTAAAGTAACACCGGTGAAAAGCGGAGGCAACTCACTGGAAATTGCGGAAGGAAAAGTGACGGTTGAACTGGCCGGCGTAAATCCGCCCATCACCCTTGTTGATGGAAACCGGTTAAAAACGAATGAATTTTACATTGACTACAGCGGGACAAACGATCTTGTCCAATCTGTTTCAATCGGCGCACGAACCGTTGATTTTGGTTCTTTTCAATCAACGGGCAGCTTAAAAAGTCTGATTGAATCATATGGATATACGAATGGCGCCAGTTCTGTAGAATACGGCTTGTATCCCGAAATGATGGACGCTTTGGATGTCATGGCCTATGAATTTGCCAATGCATTTAATGAGGTTCACCGCAACGGTTGGAGCATTGAAGACATCAACAATGGCACGCAGGCACAGCTTGACTTTTTCGACCTTGGCGGGTTGACAACGTATAAAGGAGCGGCTGCTACCATTCGAGTGGCGGATGAGATAATGGAAACGCCGGACAGAATCGCCTATTCCGGAACAGGAGAAATGGGCGACGGCTCTAACGCTTTGGCGCTTGCTGAAGTGAAAAATAAACCAATGTTAATCGGAGATCAGTACACAACGATTCAAACGTATTATGAGAATTTGATAGGTGAAATGGCTGTCTTGGCGCAAGAAGCGGATCGCATGGCAGACAACTCGGCAACGTTGGCATCATCTGTTGAAGACCGCCGCAAATCCGTCAGTTCCGTTTCATTAGACGAAGAATTGACAAACATGATCCAATTCCAGCATATGTACAACGCAGCAGCGAGAATGATCACCTTGCAAGATGAAATTTTGGATCGGATCATCAATGGTATGGGATTGGTTGGAAGGTAACGAAAGGCTAGTTTAGGGCATGACAGGGTAGCCTCCAATCGGAAAACAGTTAGTTTTGCCGTCAATTTAATCTTGGAAAGAGAGGTGCAGGCAGCATGCGCGTCACTCAATCGATGCTGGCGCAAAATTCTCTGCGTCATATCAGCAAAAGCTATCAAAGATTAAATAAATATCAAGATCAGCTTTCAAGCGGAAAAAAAATCACCCGTCCGTCCGAGGATCCGGTTGTAGCGATTAAAGGGATGTATTATCGAACCAATTTGAAGGAAGTCGAGCAATATAAACGAAATTTGTCGGAAGCTTACCTTTGGCTGGACAACTCGGAAGCAGGGCTGGAACAAGCCAATAAAGGGCTGCAGCGTCTCCGCGAGCTTATGATTCAAGCCAATAACGGTTCCTATTCGGAAGACGAACGTGATGCCATTTTCCGTGAAGTGAAGCAAATTAAAGACGACCTCATTTCGATCGCCAACTCGCAAGTGGCCGGCCGTTATATTTTTAACGGCACAAGAACAGACAAACCGCCAGTTGCAGGCGATCCGCCTGTTGTGAATAACAACAATGACCCTTTTATGGTCGAACTGTCAAAAGACATCCGCATTCAAGTGAACGTGACGCCTGACAATGTCTTTAACCAACAAATGTTCGATACGGTTCAAGCGGTTCAAACCGCGCTTGAAAACAACGACACAACGAACTTGGACAGTTTGCTCGGCCAGCTTGACGATCATATCGATGCCCTCAACGCCGAACGGGCAGAACTTGGCGCCCGCTACAACCGGATTGAACAGATGGAAGCTCGCATCAATCAACAGGAAGTGATTGCCACTAAAATTTTGTCGGACAATGAAGATGCCGACATCGAGCGGGTTATCACGGATTTGGTAACGCAAGAAAGCGTGCATCGAGCGGCGCTTGCAGTCGGTGCCCGCATCATTCAGCCGAGCTTAATCGACTTTTTGCGATAATGCGATAGCGAAAGGACCTGCATAAGAGGTCCTTTTTGTTCACTATTGATTTCTTTTAAATTGAAGCGATTGTTAAAAAATCCTTTTTATTCAATTATTGAGATTTTCCCAGCGGCCAGTAAAGGGTTTTTCGCTGCTTTTTGCTGGGAGTTTTGATGAGAGCGAGTGGATTCGTCTATTATTTATCCATAGTTGTTGCCATGCATTCAATCATTTTTGGCTGCCAGTAAAGGTTGTCTTTTACTGTTTTTCATGAAAAAATTCAATTCCCGGGATGAAAGAATGCGTTTGTCTATTTGTTATTTACTTAGGGAGAAACTATAGAAAAAAACTTTCCTGCCAATAAATGCAGTAATGGATAGTTGGTTTGGCCTACTTCTAAGAAGAAAATTGCTTTTATTTAACTTAGAAGGACCTCCAAAGTGTTTCTGTTAAAAACTTGTTTTTCCATGTATACATGATAAATTTCGGAAAATTGCTTAGTGGAAGGAGAATTTTCTCTGTTTTCATTTTATGTTGCGAATCGAGGTGAAGTGAATGCTCCTGCCGCAAATCAGGATGGAAAGCCAAATGGCAAAAATCGCAATCAACTCCACTCCCGGGAAGCAGTCGATCGAACAGCCGAAAGCGGATATTGACTTGCAGCCGGCGAAAGTAGCGATGGAAATCAAGCGAACACCTGGAAAATTGACAATCGATCAAACGAAAGCGTGGGAAGACCGTAATTTGGCCAACACGTTCCGTTTCATAGAAAAACAAACAGAGGAAGCCAAAAAAGCATGGCTTGAAGGAATTGCCCGCCGCGCCGAGCAGGGGGATCAACTGATGAAGATAGAAAAGGGGGGAAATCCCCTCGCGGAACAAGCCAAACAAAACAGCGAAAAACCGCAGTATAATATAAATGTCGGCTGGATTCCGTCGTTGTTCAGCGTGAAATTCGATTACGAACCAGGCACGCTTGATATTGATTGGCATTTGCAAAAAGCCGAATTTCGCGCCATTCCCAATAAGCCGGTTATTCACTACGAGCGCGGTCATGTCGACATAAAAATGGCCCAATACCAAAATGTAAAAATCGACTTTGCCCATCTCACCTTTAAAGGACCAAACTTTGAAATGAACATATGAAGGTTGTGAAAAACATGAAGCTGGAAACAAAATATCATGGCGAAATCGAAATAAGCGAAGAAAGCATCATTGATTTTCCCTCAGGCATCCCGGGATTTTTAGACGAAAAGCAGTTTGTCCTTTTGCCATTTGGCGGCGATTCCCCCTTTTGGATTTTGCAATCAGCCAACACGAAGGAACTCGCCTTCGTCATAACAATACCGTTTTTATTTTTCAAAGACTATGCATTTGATCTAGACGGCGCTACAATCGAACAACTGGAGATCAAATCGGAAAAAGATGTCGCCGTCTACGTCATTTTGACGGTAGAAGACCCGTTCGAAAATACCACCGCCAACCTACTTGCGCCCATTGTCATCAACCAACAAAACAACCGGGCAAAGCAAGTAATCTTAACGAACACTACATATAAAACAAAACATCCGCTTATAGAACAAAAGGAGGTGTGAAGCCGTGCTCATCTTAACAAGAAAGCTGAACGAATCCATCATTATCGGTGACAACATCGAAATCACCATCACCGCCATCGAAGGCGATCAAGTCAAACTCGGCATTAAAGCTCCAAAACAAATCGACATCCACCGCAAAGAAATATACGACACCATTCAAACAGAAAACAGCGCGGCTTCCCGCACCGACCTTGACCTGCTAAAACAAATTCAAGAAAAGCTCAATAAAAAATAAAACTGTGCTCATCGGGAGACCAATTGCCAAGTCCTAATTATTGTGTAAAATCACATCCCAGACCAGTAAACCTTAATTCCCGGCCAATCAAACCGCTTCCTTTTTACACAAAATTCAGGACTTAATCAAATCTATCATTACATTTTTTATTTTTCTATTAAAAAAGTCCCATTTTTTCTTTAACCCCTATTAAACATCAAAAAAACAATCCGATATAATATGTGTGAAAAGCTGCGGCGGCCGACGCGGCTCTTCACACATCCACAAGGACGTGGAAAACAACAATTCAAGGAGGAAAAAATCATGAGAATTAACCACAACATCTCGGCGTTAAACACTTACCGCCAACTTTCATTTAACAACACACAAACTGCGAAAAACCTTGAAAAACTTTCTTCCGGCTACCGCATCAACCGCGCTGGCGACGATGCAGCAGGTCTTGCGATCTCTGAAAAAATGCGCGGCCAAATCCGCGGTTTGGAAATGGCGCAAAAAAATGCACAAGACGGTATTTCTTTAATTCAAACAGCTGAAGGAGCTTTAACAGAAACTCACGCCATCCTTCAACGTATGCGTGAATTGGCAGTGCAAGCAGCAAACGATACGAACGTATCCGCTGACCGTACTGCTATTCAAGAAGAAATTAATGCACTTGTATCAGAAATTAACAGAATTGCTCAAAACACAGAGTTTAACACTCAAAAATTACTAGATGGAACATTCACTAATAAAACATTCCACATTGGAGCCAACAGCGGTCAAGGGATTACAATTTCAATTGACAGTATGAAAGCTGCAGATCTTGGCGTAGATGCTCTTAAAGTTTCCAATAATACAGATGCAAATTCTGCTATTACATCTATTAATACAGCGATTGAAAAAGTTTCAACTCAACGCTCTAAACTTGGGGCAATCCAAAATCGTTTAGAACATACCATCAACAACTTGGGAGCTACTTCAGAAAACTTGACAGCAGCGGAATCCCGAATCCGCGATGTAGATATGGCAAAAGAAATGATGGAATTCACGAAAAACAACATCCTTTCTCAAGCTGCCCAAGCAATGCTTGCGCAAGCTAATCAAGTGCCTCAAGGTGTACTTCAGCTTCTTCGATAAAATAAAATTATCAACCAGACTTCGTTATGAGGTCTGGTTTTCTTTTTTATAAAAAATATTAAGATTAACACCTTTTTCGACGATATTTATATTGAGGTGCTAATCATGGTTTATAAAATTACAGACGAAATAGCGAAAAGTGGAGACAAAATAGTAAAGGTGAATGATTTCTATTTGCATAGTAAATATAATCCGTTCCGGGAAGCAGAAAAATTTGCTGATGTACATTTTAAAAAAAACCATCTTCATATATTATTTGGCTGCGGTGCAGGATATTTTGTTAAAGCGCTCTGCAATAGATTGTCTGAAGAAGAATTTTTAATTGTAATTGAACCAATTGAAGCCATTGCTGACCGATTATTAAAAAATTTCAATTATTTAAAACAAGTGATTCTAATTAAGGGAGAAGATCTTAAAAAGTTTAAGGAAGTCTATAAGTTATTTGAAAACAACTACATGAACAGAATTCATGTCATTTGTTCCCCTAATTATGATAAATTTGCTTCCACCTATTATGAGCAAATATTAAAATTTGTAAAAGATCAAATATATTTGCAACAAGTAGAAATGAATACTCTTACAATGTATTCTAAAGATTGGCAAAGGAACATTACTTCAAATTTGTATTATGCTTTTAATGATATCCCTTTTAAGGATTTGAAACGCTTTTATGATTTACCGGTTGTTGTTGCTTCTGGCGGTCCTTCATTAACAAAGCAGTTACCTTTACTAAAAAAGGTAAGAAAAAATGTAGTGCTGATTTCTTCAGGTTCAACCATCAACACGTTGCTTAAAAATGAAATTGAACCTGATTTTGTTGTTTCTATAGATGGGGGAATCAACAACTATAGACATTTTGAAACTGTTCAATTAAAAAATGCAAGGATTATTTATTCATTGTTGCACCATGAAAAGATTCTTGATAAGTATAATCGCCGCTCCATTGTGTTTATTCCTGATGTACATGCTGGTATACAAAAGTATGTTTGTAAGTTATTAGACAAAAACATCGATTTGGTTATGGGAGGTACTTCCGTTGCCAATTTTGCCTTAAACATAGCCTATTTAATCACGACAGGACCAGTAGCTATAATAGGACAAGATTTAGCCTATACAGAAAATAAAACCCATGCGGAGAGCAATAAAAATTATCGAGAAATAGATGAAACTTTTATAAAACAAAGAGCCTTATTTTATACAGAAGGGTATCATGGAGATGAAGTTTTAACAGACTACCCCTTCTTCACAATGAAGCAGAGTTTCGAAAAACTCATTCAAACTTTTGAAAAACCAGAACGAATTTACAATTGTACCGAAGGTGGAGTGAAATTAAAACATTTTCAACAAATTTCCTTTAATGAGTTTTGTCAAAAATTTGTCGATAAGGATAAATATCCTCAGCCAATGGTTGCAGTTACAGAACAAGAGAAAAATAAAAATGATTGGGAAAATTTTTTAGTCCGTGTTAATCATGAAATTACCACTCATCAAAAAGTGGAGCGCCTTTTACAAGATGCTATTTTGCTTTTAAAACAAAATAGGCTAGAGACAAAATTTGAAAGACAGATTTTAAAAAAGTTAGACAACATTGATGAAAAATTAAAACAAATCTTTGCTGAGGGATTCATGTCTTTAATTGCCCAGCCTATTGTTTTAAATACTTTCCAAAACTATCTTCCAAAGGAGAACGAATTGGAACACGAAACTTTTCAGCGAATTTTTGCTCGTTCATTGGATTTATATACTAGGCTAAAAGAGGCGGCTTCCGACTCGAGATCGTTCTTCCAACATTTAAAAAATAAAATTGAAAATAAATTAAAATCATTTGATATTGAGGGATGAAAATGGAAAATATCATTCATGAAACGCAAGAAAGCTTTTATCAATATATTGAAAGAGTTGCAGCAGGATCCCAAACGATTGCAGATTATTTACGTGAAGATAAGATTGGTGAGGCCATAGAGCTTATTGTTCAATTCAGTGAAGGAATGGGTTGGTTGACAAAAGTAGTTGAGTTAATGGAGAATCACAAATACACTATTGATATTAATTTTAGCAAGATTAATCCATTTTTGAAAGAAATTAATGATGGAATCGAGCGCCAAGACTATGTCATTGTGGCGGATATGTTTGAATATGAAATACAACCCTTTTTTGAGGAAGCAAAGAAAAAGAGGTTTTGCATGATAGAGGAAGATACGCATTGAGTCTATTAAAAAAAATTAAAAATGGTCAATTGAGGGATCCATTATTAAAATCTGCAAATGAATTGAAATTAGTATTCAAGAACCAAAATCATGGTCTTCCAACATTAACATTAAATGATTATTAACTATATAGCTGTTAAAATCCATTGTGTGCCATCGAAACACCATTTATTAAATCGGAATTAGACTAAAAAAGCAAACGTTTATTGTTTATTCAGATTTGGCCTAGGGTATCATGTGAAAGTAATGTTGGAAAATGAGAAAAATAAACGAGTGTTTGTTATAGAATCTTATTTAACGTGTTTTAAAGCACTAAAAACATAAGATTTAACTGATAATCTTTTCTTGCCCTTATGTAGATATTTGGAAGTTAAATAATCTTTAAAAAAATTGTTACAATTGAAAGTAAAATTGATCTTTCCTAATCCCTTGGTCAAAGCATTGCCCAATAACAATCCATTAAAAAATATTGGAAGAAATCAAAATAAAATGTCTTTTCATCGGTTTTCTTCTTTAATGGAAAAAATTTCGTGGACAAGATTTAATGATTCAAGGAGCACATAATGTTCCCCGATTTCAGACATATTTCAAATGCTAAAGAACTAACGGAATTCCCGTTTGATGAAACAATAAAAAGCTTAGGAAATCAGCAGTTTTGCAATTTATACTTCAAAGGAGTAATTTATGATGGAATGGTTAACCAATCAAACGATTTTAATAACGGGAGGAACCGGATCATTTGGAAGAAAATTTGTTCGTCGAATTTTAGAATACAATATAAAAAAAGTGATTGTATTTAGCCGGGATGAATTAAAACAATATGAAATGGCACAGGAATTTCCAGATTCGCGCATACGTTTCTTCATTGGCGATGTCCGAGACAAGGATCGTCTATACCGTGCATTTGATGGTGTTGATGTAGTTGTGCATGCGGCTGCCTTGAAGCAGGTGCCCGCATGTGAATACAACCCGTTTGAAGCGGTAAAAACAAACATTTACGGTGCTCAAAACATTATTGAAGCTGCCATTGACCGCGGTGTAAAGCGGGTGATTGCATTAAGCACGGATAAAGCAGCAGCTCCGATAAATTTATACGGCGCTACAAAACTCGCTTCTGATAAACTATTTGTTGCAGCGAACTCTTATGTAGGAGATAAAGATACTAGATTTGCGGTTGTCCGTTATGGAAATGTCGTTGGAAGCCGCGGCAGCGTGGTGCCGTTTTTCAAGAAAATGGCCGCTACCGGGAAATTGCCGATCACAGACGAAAGAATGACTCGCTTTTGGATCACGCTTGACCAAGGAGTACAGTTTGTTATTGATTGTCTCGATAGGATGAGAGGCGGAGAAATATTTGTACCGAAAATTCCAAGTATGAAAGTGGTGGATCTTGCCAAAGCGATTGCACCAGAGGCAGAAATTGAAATCATAGGAATCCGACCCGGTGAAAAACTACATGAAGCAATGATTACAGAAGATGATGCAAGGCACACAATTGAGTTTGATAATTATTATGTGATTACTCCTGAGTTTCCATGGTGTCCGCAAGAATATATTAAACAAGGCAGAACATTACCGGAGGGTTTTAAATATACGAGTGATACGAACACTGAATGGTTGACAGTGGATGAATTGCGGATGTTAGCAGAGGAAATGTAATTTTTAGATCTTATTTTCAAGTTATTGTGAACCCATTTTTTTCATAAATGTATTTATCGAATGTATAGATAATAATCATTGTCTGCTAGGGGATAGAAAATTATGAAGAAGACTGTTGTATGTGTAATAGGAATGCATCGGAGTGGAACATCGGCTGTTACAAGGGTGATAAATCTTTTAGGAGTTGAAGTAGGTGATGAAACTACATTAATAGAGCCCCAAATGTTTAATCCTAAAGGTTATTGGGAAAATAAGGAATTAGTAGAAATTAATAATGAGATTTTAAAATTTTTTTTAAGAGGATGGGATACTTCTTACCCTATACATGATGATTGGTGGAAGCAAAGCAAAATAAAACCATTTAGAGATAAGATTATTGAAGTATTAAATCGTAATTTAAAAGGCACGGGAAGATGGATTTGGAAAGACCCTAGAACTTCTATTCTTCTACCGCTTTATAATGATATTTTAAAGGAGCTTGGGATTGACTTTCGGTTTATCATTTGTGTTAGGAATCCATTAGATGTTCACTATTCATTAGCAAAAAGAGACGAATTCGATCTTTCTAAATCAATAGATGTTTGGAAGCATTATACATTATCTTCATTTTATTGGACTAATGGTTATGATAGGTTAATTGTACATTTTGACAGGTTATTGGATAATAGAGAATTGGTGATTAATGGGATTTCTAAATTTCTTGGAATAGATGTTTCATACATGGATTTAAAAGAAAAAATTGATGACTTTTTAAGTGAAGATTTAAGACATAGTCAAACACAGGATAGAACTTTTTTATCCGACGATTCTGTTGATTATGATAGCAGAAATCTATATAAAGAGATATTAAGATGTTTAGATAATCGGATGTACCTGGAAAGTGATGAATTCAAAAGCTTTATAGCAGATTTGTATTTATCTTTAATGGCTTTAAGTAATTCAATTTATTTGTCTGGTATTTATTTATGGGGAATTGGAGAAGGAGGCAGAAAAACCCTTCAGCAATTGAATAAAATAGGCTTATACAATATAAAGGGCATTATTGATAGCAATTCAAAAAAACATGGTTCTATTGTTCATGGGTATACTGTTCATTCGCCCAGTATCTTACATAATCAGAACAGCAAACCTTATATTATGATTTGTTCAATGTTTTATAAGGAGATAATTCAGGATTTGCGTGCATACGGCTATAAAGAACATGATCCTAGAATTCTTATATCACCGTTTGTAAAATAATAGTCAAATGAATTAGTGGTGTTGCAAAACTAGAATTTAAAACCTCAAAAGCATTTTTTATAAGTGAGTGGATCGAGCTATCTATCTAGCAAATCAAAGGGGCTATCTCCGTGTGGTGTACTGTCCGATGATGACTACTACTTTTGGATACTGAACGCCTAAATTCTTTGGGAAGGGTTGAGTGTTGAAGGGGCAATTCCCTGGCATGTCATTATAAAGCATCATAATTAATAAAGAAAGACGTGTTCAGAAGCCTTGAAGAAGAAACAGAAGAACTTATACCTTCAGTAGAACCAGATGGGGAGTTAATTTTGGTTCTGGCTGGTGAAGAAGAAGCTAAAAAAAGCTGTTCCGTATTGTGCAACATATTATATCAAGGGAAGAGTTATACAAGACAGGATATGTTGAATATTTTGTACAAGTGTATTCTTTGAAGAAAGTGAGGAAAATATTTGATTTTTAAAAGGTCGACTTGATTTTTGAAATAGTGTCGTAGTTTTTTAGAAAATTGATGTTTAAGTGTCTATCTATTAGTACCATAAACGAGTGTTGTTGGGAATGATCAAGTTTGAAACTGAAGAAAATGTTTTCAGAATTTGTGTGAAGAAATAACATTTATTACTTTCATTCAACGGTCTGAAAGAGATTTTCACGGTTATTATGGTCTGATAAAAGCAAAGGTTAATAGTTATTCTTACCGGATTAAGTAATAAGGGAGAGGTTATAGTTGTCGATTAAGCGTGTATTTGTTTTTGAGGGATATATTCCACGTGGCGGAACATATATGGCATATCAAATAGGTCGTATATGTTATGAAAAATTTGGTGTACCAGTATATGTTGTTGGAAGTAATAAAACCAACAGCAACTTTTTTAATTATGATTATGAGTTTCCTGTTGTTTCCACTGAATATCTACATAAAGAGGTTAAAGATGATGATTTACTTATCTGCAATCCCTCGTTCTCAAATAACTTTTTTGGGATTAAGTTACCTTGTAAAAAGTTAATGTATATACAAGATATTAAAACATTTCAAGTGTTAGATGTGTTTTTCGATTACTATGTCAGTGTGTCTAGCTTTGTCCAAGATTTTATTTCTCGCTATTATAATATAAAAACTCAAGTAATTCTTCCATTTATAAATCATCATCTGTTTAATAAAGGATTGCCGTGGGAAGAAAGAGAAGATAAATTTCTTGTATTAAACTTTAAAGAACATACAATGCCATTACTAGAACATATAATATCATGTTATAAAAAACGCTATCCCTTTTCGCAAAAAGAGATTCAAGTTATAAGTAATGTTAAACAAGAAGTTTTAGCGGAATTAATGGGACGTTATAGATATTATTTAACTCTCTCACCTGTAGAAGGTTTTGGGCTACTTCCTCTTGAAGCAATGGCATCTGGATGTGCAGTTTTTGGATTTGATGGAATGGGTGGAAGAGAATATTTTAAATCTCATAACTCTTATGTAGTACAATATGGTTCTGTTAATGAATTAATAGAACTTTTGTATTTGACCGAATTAAATCCTGAAGAGGTTTTTTTGACGGCAAAGTTAGGTATGAGGGAAGCCCAACGTTTTACTAAACAAATTTTTGATGAAAACTGGTTTAACTATTTAAGCGAATATGTATTTAAATAATTTAGAGAAATACAAAGGAGGAAAGGTTGTGGATAATAGAGAATTTTGGAACAAAAGATATCTGGAGAATCCTGAATTAGGAAGTGGTCCAGGATCTAGAGGCTATGCAGCATGGATTAAAAGTTATGTAATTGAAAAAGCTTTAAAGCTAAATGATATTTCCACAATAATTGATATTGGTTGTGGTGATTTATGTTGGTTAAAAGATGGTATTTTAGAAGATACAGATTATATTGGAATTGATATTTCCGAGGTAATAATAGAAAGAAACAGAAAAAAATTCCCTTATTTACAGTTTGAGCACCATGATTTGGCAGAAGAACCTATACAGATAAAAGGAGAACTAATTGTTTCCTTCGATGTTCTTATTCATCAATGTAGTTTTGAATTATTTTTGAGAGTATTAAGAAATATAATTTTCTCTACCAAAAAACATGCATTGATCAGCTATTTAACACCTGGAGAACAAATGAAAGTTAATAATGTAATACCTAAATTTGTTTTAGAAAACGCTCCTTATAGTGTTATTAGTGAAGAAAAGGAATTTCTTGAATTTTTCAGCAAATTAGACCCGGATATTCCCCGTGCTGACACGGCTATTTACGGGGATTTAAAACAGTTAATTGAAAGAGTCGATCGAAATGTAGTCGTACGTCCTTTGTTACAATACAGGGAACATACTATCTATGAAATTACCAAAGATGTGTGTTGGTTAAAATGGGAGTAAAACTATTTATTTAGTATTTTAAAGAAGACCGGGAAATCTTATATTATAGTTTGTTTGTTGTTTTTTCAACGGGATTTTTCATAATTTAGCATGTCTGTTAAACCTAGAATTATTCATATCGACGGTTGTAGAAATGCAATAAACATTAATAAGGAATTGAAATTAAAATAACTGTGATACTCTGTTTTAACGCATAATTAGATATCATGAAACCACAATTGTGGTAATTTCACTTCATTTTAGGGAGTGATTATATTTGACTATTTCAAATAGAAAAGATGGTTTAAAAGATTTTCAATATCGGCCAATCATAAGTATTATAATGCCCGTTTATAATTCTAAAGAAACATGGTTACGTTCTGCAATAGAGTCGGTAATAAATCAGAGTTATCCTTATTGGGAACTTTGTATAGCAGATGATTGTTCTCCTAATGAGGATGTACGTACTATACTTAAAGAATATGCAGAAAAGGATAAGAGAATTAAAATCATTTTTCTTGAAGAAAATCAAGGTATTTCAGGTGCGACTAATAATGCGTTTGAACTAGCTAGTGGGGAATTTGTTGGATTATTGGACCATGATGATGAGTTAGATTCCTCTTGTCTATATGAGGTTGTCAAATTATTAAATGAAAATCCTGAACTTGATTTTATTTACACAGATGAAGATAAAATTGCCTACGATGGAAGATATGTAGAACCATTTTTTAAGCCCGATTTTTCACCAGACTTGCTTATGGCAATGAATTATATTAATCATTTTAGTGTATTTAGAAAATGTATCATTACAAAAGTGGGCGGATGGCGTAAAAATTATGAAGGAAGTCAAGATTACGATTTAGTTTTAAGAGTAACAGAAGTAACAAACAGGGTAGCACATATAAGAAAAATTTTATATCACTGGAGAAAAGTTCCGGGTTCAACAGCGGATAAAATTAATGCAAAGGAATATGCCTTAATTTCTGCTAAAAGAGCATTAGAAGATTCGTTGAAAAGAAGAGGAATTGATGGAAACGTTGATATGATACACCCTGGAATATATCGGGTTCGTTACAAGATCGTTGGTAATCCACTAGTTAGCATTATTATACCAACCAAAGATAAGGTAGATTTGTTGAAAAAGTGCATATCTTCTATTTATGAAAAAAGCACTTACAGTAATTTTGAAATTATTGTAATCAATAATAATAGTGTAGAGAATGAAACATTTTTGTATTTTAAGGAACTGCAAAAGATAGATAAAATACATATCGTTGATTTGCCAATTGAATTCAATTATTCTAAATTAAATAATTTGGCAGTACATAAGGCTAATGGCGACTATTTATTGTTTTTAAATAATGATATAGAAGTTATAGCTAATAACTGGATTGAAGAATTATTGGGATATGCACAGCGTTCACACGTTGGGGCAGTAGGAGCAAAATTAATTTATCCCAATAATACTATACAACATGCTGGCGTTGTATTTGGCGAAAGGATTGCTTGGCATGCTTTTTATGGATATCCTTCAGAATCTCCTTTTATTGATATGCTATATGTCGCAAGAAATTGTTCAGCTGTTACCGGTGCATGTTTAATGGTATCCAAAAAGATTTTTGAGGAGATAGATGGATTTGATGAAGAATTGTCCGTTGTTTATAATGACGTAGATTTATGTCTAAAGATATTGGAAAAAGGTTACTATAATGTTTGGAATCCTAACGCTTTACTCTATCATTATGAAAGTGCAACTCGTGGGAAAGATCATCCTAAAAATAATGTGGATTATTTCTTTGAGAAATGGTCCAAACTTCTAAAAAAAGGAGATCCTTTTGATATAATCGAAAGAATAAACAAAGACCGAATACAACACTCGCTTGAAAAAAATACTCAAGGAAATGACAGACATATATATATATGGGGCGCTGGAAGTAGTGGTTATAGAATGTATTCGGTAATTAATCAGCTGGGGTTTAAGATTAAAGGATTTATAGATAGTGACCCTAATAAATGGAATAAAGTTATATTTAATTTACCTATCTTTTCTCCCGTATTATTAGAATCAACAAAATTAAAGCCTTATGTAGTGGTAGCTTCAATGTATTCAGATGAGATTAAGACCGAGTTGGTAAAAATGGGTTATGAGCAAGAAAAAGATTTTTGGGTGGATCATTAATATTCTTTGTCTTTGAAAACCAGTTATGAAAAGGACTGTTAGTATTGAATCGTCAGTTATTTTTAAGTATTATTACCCCTGTCTATAATGGCGAAAAATTTTTAAGGGAGAATGTACAAAGTTGGTTAAAGCAAACATACCAAAACTTTGAAGTAATATATGTTGATGATGGAAGCAGTGATCATTCGAAAGAATTAATTGAAGAAATAGTAAAAGTTGATCAACGATTTAAGCTAGTTTGTCAAAATCATGCTGGTATCCCACAAGCTATAAGACGAGGGATTCAGGAAGCTTGCAGCAATTATATTGTTTTAATGGACCAAGATGATATTGCAACACCTTGGCGGTTAGAGAAAACAGTGGAAGTATTTGCTGACGGCGCTGAGCTGGTGATGGGGGATTACGAGATTATTGATGAGTATTCGAAGTCGACTGGGAGAATTATTTCTTTTCCCTCTTTTATAAACTCAGAAAATTTATTGCTCGAACAATTGAAGAGAACCTATTTTTTAGGTTCGGCTATGGCTTTTAAATATAAACGAGATTTTGAGTTCCATGTAAATAGTGGCGGAGTAACGGATTATGATATTTCTTTAAAAATGTTGTTAAGGGATTACCAGTTCGCATATATCCCCGAAACTTTAATTCAGTATCGAGTTCATAATCAAAATACATCAGCTAACTATAGTAAACAAAAACAGGATGTAAAAGTTATCTTTAGTCAGTATGAGCATCAAGAGTTGTTTCAATACTTGCTTAAAAAGGGATTTAATCAGTTTGAAGCCAGTTTATCATTAGGGATATGTTATTTGTTTCAACATAACATAGCAGTAGCTTCTCCTTATTTGCAAAAAGCGATGTTGTTAATTGATCAATCCAATAGAAGAACGTATCAGGAATCCGTGTTTTATAATAGTGTTTTATATTACTTATTGAATGAATATGACCAAAGTTTTCAACTGTTAAGAAAATTGGTGATAAAAGGATATAATAACCCGTCTATATTTAATAATATAGGGGTAATGCTTATCTACTTGAAAAAATTTGCGGAAGCTAAGGAATGGTTTAATAAGGCATATGTTTTAAATAAGCAATATAGTGATGCCGTTTATAATATAAAATTGTTGAATAGCAATATGATGGATTATAAAAAATACAAATTTACAACCAGACTTCTAAGGGAAGTTTTAACGCATACTAGTATTAAGTAGAGACAGGCACTTCTAATTTTACTTTTATGAATAAAAAGGAAGATGGAAGATGAATGAACAAAAACTTCGTGCAATTTTTGCTGAGGCGTTAGGAATCTCAGAAGAATTGGTAGTAGATGATTTACAGTATAACAGTATTGCCGAGTGGGATTCGATTGCCCATATGGCGTTAGTTGCAGCCATTGATGAAGCTTTTGATATTATGATGGATACGGATGATGTCATTGATATGAGTTCTTTTGCGAAAGCAAAGGAGATTTTGCAAAAGTATGGAGTTGAATTTTAAATGCTGCTGGAAGGGAAAATAGTCTTCATTACAGGCGCTTCTAAAGGAATAGGGAGAGCAACGGCTTTGGTATGTGCAAAGCACGGAGCTCTTCTTGTTATTAACGGGAGAAATGAAGAGCAATTAATTACTTTAGCCGATGAAATCGAAGAAATTTCTGCGAAACGTCCGCTTATAGTGAATTATGATGTAGCCAATATTGATGATATGAAAAAAGCCTTTCAGCGCATCCATCGAGAGTATAAGCGCCTAGATGTACTCATTAATAATGCCGGCATTCTATATGACAGTTTGCTTGGACTTATTCAACCAAGCAGGCTGGAAGAGTTGATGGCGGTTAATTTAAACGCAGTCATTTATCATATGCAGTATGCGGCCCGATTGATGTTGCGGCAAAAAAAGGGCTCGATTATTAATATAAGTTCTATTTTTGGCCGTTTAGGCGAGGCAGGACAAGTTGCTTATTCCGCCAGCAAAGCGGCAGTCATTGGAGCAACACGATCAGCTGCAAAAGAACTAGCCTCTGCCAATATAAGAGTGAATGCGGTCGCTCCAGGATTTATCGAAACAGATATGACGACGCAAATCCCGTTTGAAAAATTCCAGGAACGTTTAGGATCCATCAAAATGGGACGAATCGGCCGTCCGGAAGAAGTGGCTAATTCCATTCTTTTTCTTGCCTCAGATTTATCGTCATACATAACTGGGCAAGTTATCGGTGTGGATGGCGGGATGGTTATATAAACTCATTAACCCCTAATGAAAACAGACGATTGTTTTTTATTGTATAAGAGGGAATGTTTTGATAAACCACTCTCTGACAGAGTTATTTTACTGCTTTTTGCTGGAAATTATTCATTTTTGGATGTGGTTTATTCCTTCTATTTACAGTCTATGGTGAGGAAATTATCTTACTTTTAAATGTTTAATCCACATTCAATGTATGTTTAATATAATATAAATGTATAATCGAGATGGAGTTCAAGTAAACATAAGAAGTATGGATTCTCTTTATTAAACTTACTAGTTTATTTCTAGGTTTGTAAACATTCTAAATTGTAACTTAGGGGGGGAGTTAGTGAAAGGAATCATTCTAGCCGGCGGTAGCGGCACACGCCTATATCCTTTAACAAAGGCAATTTCCAAACAATTATTACCTATTTATGACAAACCAATGATTTATTATCCATTATCAGTTTTAATGCTCGCTGGTATCCGTGATATTTTGATCATCTCCACTCCAGAGGATACACCGCGTTTCGAGCATCTACTTGGTGATGGGAGTGACTTGGGGATATCATTGTCCTATGCTGTTCAACCATCGCCTGATGGATTGGCACAAGCCTTTATTCTCGGCGAAGAGTTTATTGGTAAAGACAATGTTTCTCTTATTCTTGGCGATAACATATTTTACGGTCATGGATTTTCAGCCATGTTGGAGCGAGCGGCATCCAGAAAAAGTGGAGCCACCATATTTGGATACAATGTAAAAGATCCAGAACGCTTCGGTGTAGTCGAGTTCGACAAGAACGGTAAAGTGATGTCGATTGAGGAGAAACCGGAAAAACCGAAGTCTTCTTATGCCGTGACTGGTTTATATTTTTATGATAATCGGGTTATTGAGATTGCCAAATCACTTAAACCGTCTGCTCGCGGAGAGCTTGAAATTACGGATGTCAATAAAGCTTATTTAGAACTTGGAGAACTTCATGTTGAATTGCTCGGGCGTGGTTTTGCTTGGTTAGACACTGGAACACATGAGTCGTTACTTGAGGCTTCACTTTTTATTGAAACTATTGAAAAAAGACAAAGTTTAAAGGTGGCGTGTTTGGAAGAGATTGCGTATCGCAAAGGTTACATTTCGAGAGTACAGCTGTTAAAATTGGCAGAACCTTTGAAGAAAAATGGCTACGGGCAATATTTGCTTGATATTGCTAATCGCTTTATCAAAGAGGGTGAATAGATTGAAAATTATTGATACTCAATTTCATAATGTCTTTCTTATAGAACCAAAAGTGTTTGGTGACCACCGCGGTTTTTTTATGGAAAGCTACAATGATAACGTATTCAATGAATTGGGATTAGATTATGAGTTTGTCCAAGACAATCATTCTTTATCTGTGGAAGTTGGAACTTTAAGAGGCCTCCATTATCAATTGGAGCCTTATGCTCAAACGAAGCTGGTTCGAGTGATCCGCGGAGCGATTTATGATGTGATAGTAGATATTCGCAAAGGGTCTTCGACGTACGGCAAATGGCAAGGATTTATTTTAAGCGAATGGAATAAAAGACAGCTGTTAGTGCCAAAGGGATTTGCCCATGGCTTTTGTACGATTGTACCCAATACAGAAGTTTTATATAAAGTAGATAATTATTATTCGCCAAAGCATGATCGTGGAATTTGCTGGAACGACCCTGATTTAAAGATTGACTGGCCAACTCATTCTCCGATTTTGTCTGAAAAAGACAGTAAACACCCTAGGTTGATAAAGGCGGAAAATAATTTCACTTATTAAGGGAAGGAAATGCTGATGAAAGTATTAATAACAGGTGGGGCAGGTTTTATTGGCAGTAATTTTGTTCATTACATGGTTCGAAAGTATTCAAACTATCAAATCATTAATCTAGATGCTCTAACATATGCGGGAAATTTGGAAAATGTCAAAGACGTTGAGAATGAGGCGAATTATCGATTTGTAAAAGGCGACATTACAGATAGGGAATTGATCGAGTCGTTGTTTGCAGAAGGCATTGATGCAGTTGTGAATTTTGCTGCTGAGTCGCATGTTGACCGGAGTATTGCTGATCCAGGGATATTTGTAAAAACAAATGTTCAAGGCACTCATGTTTTGTTAGATGCAGCGAAAAAGTATGGTGTCAGAAAATATGTCCAAATTTCCACCGATGAAGTATACGGAACATTAGGAGAAACAGGGTATTTTACAGAAACAACACCACTGGCCCCAAACAGTCCGTACAGTGCGAGCAAGGCAGGAGCCGATCTTTTAGTGCGGGCGTACCATGAGACATATGGATTACCAGTGAATATTACAAGATGTTCTAACAATTATGGTTCATATCATTTTCCGGAAAAATTAATTCCATTAATGATAATTAATGCGTTAAACGATAGGCCTCTCCCTGTTTATGGCGATGGATTGAATGTTCGTGACTGGCTTCATGTGGAAGATCATTGTTCTGCAATTGATTTAGTATTGCATAAGGGGCGAAATGGAGAAGTATACAATATTGGCGGGAATAATGAGCGGACAAATATTGAAGTAGTAAAAGCGATTTTGCGATACTTAAATAAGCCGGAATCGCTCATTACATTTGTTGATGATCGCCTTGGTCACGACCGGCGCTACGCCATAGATGCGACAAAAATTCGTGAGGAATTGGGATGGCAGCCGAAATATACGTTTGAAGAAGGATTAAAGAAAACGATTGACTGGTATTTAGAAAACCGTTCTTGGTGGGAAAACATTGTATCAGGTGAATATAAAGAATATTATAAAAGACAATATGGACAAAAGTTAGGGAGATCGCAATGAAGATTGTTGTCACTGGGGCAAACGGGCAGTTAGGGCAAGAGCTTGTACGCCAACTGGAGCAAACGAGTGAGAAATTATATCCATTTACAAAATCTGAATTGGATATTACGAATGAAATCATCGTCAACGAAGTTATAACAAACATTAACCCTGACATCATTATAAACGCAGCTGCCTATACCAAAGTTGATCAAGCAGAAGCGGAGGAAGAAAGAGCTTTTTTAGTTAATGCCTTTGGACAAAGGAACTTGGCCATTGCTGCGGAAAAGGTAGGAGCGAAAATTTGTTACATTAGTACAGATTATGTATTTGACGGTAATTCAATGGTTGCTTATCGGGAATATGATCAAACGAATCCTCTAGGAGTATACGGAAAGTCTAAATTCGCCGGTGAGGAGTTAACCAAATCGTTGTGCACTCGATATTTTATCGTAAGAACAGCATGGGTGTACGGTGAGTTTGGAACGAATTTCGTAAAAACGATGCTTCGTCTTGCGAAAGAAAAAGAGGAAATCGGTATTGTCCATGATCAAATTGGCTCTCCGACATATACGGTCGACTTGGCGCATTTTATTGTTAAACTAGTTCGAACAGAGAAGTATGGAATCTATCATTGTACCAACAGTGGATCTTGTTCTTGGTTTGAGTTTGCGAAAGCAATTTTTGAAGAAAGCAATATTGATGTCAAGGTTCTGCCAATCACAACAGAACAATTTCCTAGACCAGCTGCACGGCCGAAATTCTCTGTATTAGACAACTTTGCAATGAAGGTGAATGGGTTTCCAATGTTAAGACATTGGCGTGAGGCATTGAAAGAATTTTTATTGAACATTTGATATTAAAACTTACAGAGTGCACAAAAATTATCGAAACTATGTCAAATAAAAAATACCAAGGGAAGAAAGAGGTGGAAAATAAAAATATAAAGGTAATCATAACCATTTTGTTTGGGGGGATTTTTTATTGGCACATTCTATACTTTAAATTTTCACCACCAATAAAAGGACTTATTAGCTGAAAAAAGATCAATCCATTTCTCCTTGCTTCCGATTTATCTTCTTATATAACCAGTCAAATTATCAGTGTGGATGGTGGAATGGTGGTATAAATTATAAAAGTACTTAGCCAAATAATGTGGTAAGTACTTTTTTTATCGAAAAAAAACGAATTTGTCCGATACTAATAGTGTAATCGATAAAGGAAGTGTAAAAAGTGATTCCATTTTGGAAGTTACCACATAATGATGATCAAATTGCTCTGATAGAACATTCATTGGCTGCTGTTACTTATGGACAATTTAAATATAAAGTTGAGTCATTTAAAGAAAAGCTGCCGAGGATGAGGCAAAAGCAATTAGGAGTAATTTTATGCTCTAATCGTATTACAACAATGACTGCTTATGTTGCTGGACTCCAGTTAAACGATGCTTTAATGCTGTTAGATGAACAAATCAATGACAGGTTGCTAAAAAATATTATTGTGCAATATGCACCAGATTGGATCTTTACAAGCAAAACTATGCAAGGATATCAAGGTTATAGATTGTATTATGAAAGTGACGGTTATGCCATTTGGAGCCGGGTTTCCCCTAGTGATGCGATTGAGATTTATCCGGAGTTGGCATTGTTGTTGAGTACATCCGGAACTACGGGAAGTTCCAAGTTTGTACGGCTTTCTTATCACAATCTTCAATCAAATGCTGAGTCGATTGCATCCTATTTAAAGCTTAACGAAACGGAAAGAGCGATTACGACGTTGCCGATGCAATATTCGTATGGCTTATCAGTCATTAACAGTCATTTGCTTTCTGGAGGAACATTGTTATTAACAGATGATTCGATTTTGTCGAAAGATTTTTGGATTTTTTTTAAGGAAAATAAAGCGACCTCGTTGGCGGGTGTTCCATATATTTACCAAATGTTGCATCGTTTGCGTTTTGATAGAATGGACTTACCGTCTTTACGTTATTTCACTCAAGCAGGAGGGCGGCTTTCACCGAATTTAGTTCGTTACTTTAATGATGTAGCTAAAGAAAAGGGGTGGCGTTTTTACTTGATGTATGGGCAAACAGAAGCAACAGCACGTATCAGCTATGTGCCCCCAGAGCGGTTAAGCGAGAAAGAAAGTTCGATTGGAATACCGATACCAAATGGAAAGCTTTCTTTAGACGCTGAAACGTCTGAATTAATCTACGAAGGTCCTAATGTGATGTTAGGATATGCCCATTCGCACAGCGATTTAGCAAAAGGAGACGAGCTTTTTGGAAAGTTGCATACTGGAGATATCGCTGCAATGGATGAAGATGGTTATTTTTATATAAAAGGGCGCATGAAAAGATTTATTAAGTTATTTGGCTTGCGTCTGAATTTGGATGAGATTGAAAAACAAATCGAACAAAATTTTTTCATTCATGTGGCTTGCGTAGGTGATGATGACAAATTATGCGTCGTTACAGAGGAAGCCGCAAAAATAGAGGAAATTAAATTATATATTCGCGACTTGTATAAACTTCACCCTTCGGCTTTTACTGTCAAAAGCGTTCCTGATTTGCCGCGTTTGGCTAATGGAAAAATCAATTATTCTGAATTAAAGGATTTGATGTGATGAGTGAGATATTTTCTCAAAACCCCTATAAATTAGAGAAAATACAAAAACAATCAATTCTTGTTAATGAATTGAATCAGTTAACCGATTTTCATACACAAAATTGTGATGCCTATGCAAATATTTTAAAAAATGTTCCTTTTCCAAAAAAAGTTAATACTTTAGAGGAAGTTCCGTATTTGCCTGTTCAATTATTTAAAATACTTGATTTATATTCCGTAGCAAATGAAGAGATTATTAAAACATTAACTTCTAGTGGAACGACCTCTCAACAAGTTTCTAAAATCTTTATTGATCGGGAGACATCTCTGTTGCAATCAAAAGCGCTGATTTCGATTGTATCTTCTTTTATCGGAAAAAAACGATTGCCAATGATTATTATTGATACGAAAAATGTCATTAAAGATCGTAAGGCTTTTAGCGCTCGAGGAGCTGGGATTGTTGGTTTCTCCAATTTTGGAAGAAATCATTTCTATTTATTAGATGATGAAATGAATGTTGATTGGGATGGATTACACGAATTTTTAGAGAAGCATCAGGGGGAGAAAATACTTTTATTTGGCTTTACGTTTATGATTTGGCAGTATTTTTATAAAGCAGCTAAACAAAAAAGGATTACATTACCTTTAAAGGAAAGTCTTTTAATCCACGGCGGCGGCTGGAAAAAGTTGAAAGAAGAAGCCGTAGGCAACGAAGAGTTTAAGGAAGCATTATATGAGCAATTTCGCATTTCATCTGTTCATAATTATTATGGTATGGTGGAGCAAGTCGGCTCCATTTTTATGGAATGTGAAAAAGGCTTTTTACATACTCCTGATTTTGCCGACGTTATCGTTCGAGATATGGAAACATTGGTGCCATTACCGATCGGGGAGAAAGGAATTATACAAGTTTTAAGTGTGTTGCCGAAAAGTTACCCGGGACATAGCTTGTTGACGGAAGATGTGGGAAAGATTATTGGGGAAGATGATTGCTTGTGTGGGAGGAAAGGAAAATATTTTGTGGTGGAAGGGCGGATTCCGAAAGCAGAGCTTCGCGGTTGCAGTGATACTCATGCTTATGCAAGAAATGAGGTGAAGGTGTGAACTGCTTAATTCCGGCGTTAAAACAAGAAGAATGGAAGCAGTATGTGGAAAAATTGACATCACAGCGCCCGCTTTCACTTTTTTCTCCCCTCGTGATCAAATTTTTACAAGAGATTTCTAGTAAAATTTTAAAAGATAAAACAATGCGAAAGTATCCAGAGTTAATCGCTACTGCTTATTGGCTGCGGAAAAGCAATCTTGTTCGGATTCAGAAAGAGTTTGAAACGCGGCATGAAGGGAAGATATTGTTGCCAAGAGGAATTGTTCTTCATTTTGCTCCTTCAAATGTCGATTCGATTTTTCTTTATTCATGGGTATTATCTATGCTTGTTGGAAATATCAATATAATTCGTTTATCGCAAAAGCAAAATGAGCAGATTCGTATTTTGTTAGAGATTATCCGGTCTATATTAAAACAAAAGCAGTATGAACCAATACAAGAGCGAACGTTTGTCATCAGTTATGCCCACGATACGGAAATAACACGATATTTGTCAAGTATGTGCCATCTTCGTGTTATTTGGGGAGGAGATGAGACGATTGCGACAATCCGTTCCATTCCGCTCCCGGCAATTGCGACAGAAATTGTCTTTCCTGATCGTTTTTCCAGTGTTGTGCTGTCAGCGGATAAGGTAAACTGTCTTGATGAAGAAGCGTTTTCCCAGCTTATTCATCACTTTTATAATGATGCTTTTTGGTTTCAGCAAAGAGCTTGTTCTTCACCAAGGCTGGTTTGTTGGATTGGCGAAAATGATCAAGTCGAAGCGGCAAAACAGCGTTTTTGGGAAAAGGTACAACAAAAAATTGAACAAGAACAATATGAATTGCCTTCAGCTTTGCATATGACGCGCTTAACAACGGCCTTCTATTATGGCGCTCAATCTTATGCTAAGGCGGTATCTTCTGCTTGTTTAGATATCCCTCTCCGTGTTGAAGTGAATAAGGTAGATCAGCTTGCAAGAGAAATGCATTGCGGTGGTGGATTATTTTTAGAGATGACTTTTCCTTCTTTATTAGATATGGCGGATATTATTATCGATAAAGATCAGACGTTATCCTATTTTGGTTTTTCCAAAGAAGAATTAACGGCATTCATCTATTCTCTGAAAGGCCGTGGAATTGATCGGATTGTACCCATTGGCAAAGCACTGGATTTTCTCGAAGTATGGGACGGATATTACTTATTGACGTACTTGACAAGAGAAATTGATCTGCAGTAATGGGGTGGAGCAATTGGAGTTTATAAAAGTAAAAGAAGAACATTTAGAACGGATTTTAAAGTGGCGGACAAGTGAACATGTAACGCGATATATGTTTACTGATATTGAATATAGTATCGAAAACCAAAAAAAATGGTTTGAAAAAATTTCAAATGATGAAACAAGCAAATACTGGGTTATTAAAGCAAAAGGAGAATTGATCGGACTTGTATCACTTAATAATATAGACTTGTTTCATCAACGGGCTTATTGGGCTTACTACATTGGAGAAGAAAAATTTAATATGGTGGGGGCAATGGTAGGCCCTTATATATATAATTATGCCTTTAAACAATTAAAACTTCATAAGTTATTAGGGGAAGTTATGGGAGAAAATGTGAATGTTCGCAAAATTCATCTGATGCACGGATGCAGAGAGATAGGTTATTATAAAGATCATATTTTCAAATATAATAAGTTTCATGATGTATATATTTATGAGATGCTAAGCAGCACTTGGGAGAAGCACAAGGAAAAATACAAAAAATATATCGGTCAATTTGAAGAATGAGAGAAGGAGAGCTATGAAAACTTTAATCATCATCCAAGCCCGAATGGGTTCCTCCCGTTTGCCCGGGAAAATTTTAAAACCATTGGGCGAGCATGATGTTCTTACATATGTTGTGGAACGCTGCAATAAAATAAAGAGTGTGAGTGATGTCATTGTTGCAACTTCTGCTTTATCTCAGGATGACCAAGTAGAAGATTGGTGTAAGCACCATGGAGTTTCATTTTTCCGAGGATCGGAGGAGGACGTGTTAGATCGTTACGTCCAATGTGCGAAAGTTTATGAACCTGACTATGTGATGCGTGTTACAGCGGATTGTCCGTTTGTTGACTTTGAAATGGCTAGTGAAATGGTAGAACTAATGAAACAGGAAAAAGTCGATATTATTGATTTAGATGGGGAATTGCCAAGGGGATTGGCTGTTGAATTAATCTCTTATCAGGCTTTGCAGTATATTCACCGGCATGGTCATGAACCTCGCCATCGCGAACACGTAACCTATTATGCTTACGAATTTAAAGAAGAGTTTCAACGTGCTTCCTATTCAGTACCGGTTACTCGGCGGCATCCAGAGTTAAGAATTACTCTGGATACAGAGGAAGATTACGCTCTTTGCAAAGCGGTTGCTGATTATTTTAAAGACCCGCTCATTTCTAGTGTTGATGTCATACAGTTTTTAATAAAGCATCCTGAAATCGCAAGTTTAAACAAACATATCCAACAAAAACCGGTTGTTTAAATAGACATTAAGGGGACTTTTTGACGTAAAAAAATGGTTTAAGGGAATTTTCTCTCACACTATGAAAGGACGTATAGAATGAAAAATGAATTTGAATTAATGGATCAGTTATTTGACGAACTTTTCCCCATAAGCCGGAGCATAACTGGTGAAGGGGTTAGGAAAACGATTAATATTTTAAAAAAGTTTATTCCTTTGGAAATGTTTTCTGTTAAAACTGGCACGAAAGTTTTTGATTGGGAAATTCCGAAAGAATGGGTTATTAGAGAAGCATGGATCAAGGATGAAGATGGCAATGAAATCATTAATATGAAAAATCATAATCTTCATGTTTTGAATTACAGCGTTCCTGTCAATAAAAAAATGTCTTTAGAAGAATTGAAACCATTTATTCACACGATTCCGCATCTTCCAGACGCGATTCCGTATGTGACATCGTATTATAAAGAACGATGGGGATTTTGTATGAGTTATAATCAATTCAAAAGTTTGAAAGAAGGAACCTATCATGCTTTTATCGATAGCGAACTTAAAGATGGAGAGCTGAATTATGCCCACGCTATTTTACCTGGGCAATCGAGCAAAGAGATATTAATAAGTACATATATTTGCCACCCATCGATGGCCAACAATGAACTAAGCGGACCAATCGTTGCTGCATTTTTATATAATCGGATGAAAGAATATCGAGATAGAAAATTTACTTATCGTTTTGTCTTTGTGCCAGAAACGATTGGATCGATTGCGTATTTACATCGTTTCGGCGAACATTTGCGCAAAAATGTGTATTCAGGATTTGTTTTAACATGTCTAGGCGGAAAAAATTATCCTTTAAGTTTTAAACGTTCCAGAAATAAAAAGGCTCCCATTAATAAAATAGTAGACTACTTAATATCAACTGGGGAAATGGAACTGATTGTCAGACCTTTTACACCAACACATGGCTCGGATGAAAGACAATATTGTTCTCCGGGCTTTAATCTGCCAGTAGGACAATTTGCAAGAATGGTTTATGGACAATATAAGGGATACCATAATTCCCTTGATACAAAAGAAGTAATGACAATTGAAAAATTAATAGACAGTGTTAACGAAATAGAAAAAATTTTAAAAATCCAAGAGTGGGATGGTTACTATATTAATACAAATCCGTTTGGAGAAGTGAAATTAGATAAACACGGTCTTTATCCTGATATAAATACACCTTTGAATGGAAATGCATCGAACAACCAAAAAATAGATAATAGAAAACAATTAAATGCTATTTTAACTATGCTAAATTATTCAGATGGAGAACATTCATTATTGGATATTGCTCAGTTGTCTGGTATTCATCTCGATAACTTAATGAATGCTATTAAGTTATTAAAAGAAAAAGGTTTACTCAAAGGACCATATTATGAAAAAAGGAGTTTATTTGAATGAAAATAGTACTTCTGTCAGGTTCGCATCCACGCCATTATTTTATTGCCAATACATTATTAGAAAACGATTTGCTTCATGGACATTTGATTGAGGAACGAGAGGCCTTTATGCCTGTTCCGCCGAAAGAATTAGAGCCCATTGACCGAGAAAATTTTATCCGTCATTTTCATGATCGCGAGAAGGCTGAACAGGCTTATTTTGGCCGTCATTTGAAAGTTTTTAAAGATATCCCGACATTAAAAGTGAAAAAATCTGAATTTAATGGTGAACAAATGCTTCAATGGCTGGTAGGTCAAAAACCAGATGTTGTGTTAACATATGGAGTACATAAAATCGATGATCATATTATTGATCTATTGCCGGATTTTGCATGGAATATACACGGCGGCCTCTCTCCATGGTATCGGGGAAATATAACACTTTTTTGGCCTTTTTATATGTTAAGGCCAAACTGGGCGGGGATGACCATACATCGTTTAACTTCCAAACTTGATGGAGGGGACATTATTCACCATTCTGTTCCCGAACTAGAATATGGCGATGGTATTCATGATGTGGCTTGTAAAGCAGTTATAAAAGCAGCACAAGATCTAGTAGAAATATTAAAAAGATTACGCAAAGGAGTAATACCACAATATGTACCCCAAAAAACAAGTGGCAAATTATTTGTTGGAACGGATTGGACACCACAGCATTTACGATTGATTTATCAGACTTTCAATAATGATATTGTTGACCAATATTTAGATGGAAAATTAGGGCATATAGAACCTAAACTGGTCAACGCTCTAAAAGATTAAATATTAAAAAGAGAGTGTGTTAACACATTCATTGCTGGTGAATTTATATGAATATTTTAATCCGTGTTGATTCGTCGGTTAAGATAGGTACAGGTCATGTTATGCGGTGCTTAACTTTTGCAGAAATGCTGCGTGAAACAGGGTGCTATGTTGGATTTGTAATGAGAGCCGGGTTGGGGGATTTATGCGAATATGTCAAAAACAAAGGATTTGATGTATTTCCCATTATACATGATTCAAGTTTTGCGCAAGAAAAGGATGTTCATTTAACAATTGAAGTGATTCGTCAAATGAAAATGCATATTGATTGGTGTATTGTGGATCACTACCAGCTGGATCAACAATGGGAGAAACATGTCCAACAATATGTTCACAAAGTGATGGTGATTGACGATTTAGCCAACCGTCCTCACGATTGCCATTTACTGTTAGATCAAAATTACTATAAAAATTATGAACACCGCTATATAGGTCTTGTACCTTCAGATTGTAAACTTTTTTTAGGGCCAAAATATTTGATTTTGCGATCCGAGTTTTATAAAGCAAAAAAATCATTAAAAAGTTGGAGCGGTATTGTTCAACGCCTTTTGATTTTTTTTGGCGGAAGCGATCCGACAAATGAAACGGAGAAAGTTTTGTGTGCATTGCAAAGATTACCACTTAATGATATGGAAATAGATGTTGTGGTCGGCAGTGCCAATCCAAATCGTTTACAAATAAAAAAAATGTGTCTTGATTTTAATCTGAATTTTCATTGCCAAATCGATTATATTGCCGACTTAATGAAAAAAGCTGATTTATCATTTGGTGCAGGTGGTGTAACAATGTTGGAGCGATGCTTTCTTGGACTCCCTTCCATTGTTACGGTTGTTGCGGATAACCAAAGACAATCAACAGCAGACGTTGCAGAGTATGGAGCAATATGGAATCTTGGCTGGCACGAAGATGTAAGTGTATCTGATTATGCCGATATATTGATTGAAGCGATTTCCCATCCTCGTCAGCTTGCATCGATGAGAAGGAAAGCTTTTGAGTTGTTCGGATATCGGGACAAAAATACTATACATCCCGTTGTTCAGGCTATTTTGGAGGGATAACATCTTGAGTAAGGATATTAAAATAGGCAATCGTCTGATTGGTTCAAGTCAAAAGCCTTTTATTATTGCGGAAATGTCAGGGAATCATAATCAATCTTTAGAAAGAGCCTTAAAAATCGTTGATCTTGCGGCGGAAGCTGGTGTTGATGCGGTAAAACTGCAAACATACACCCCTGATACAATGACTTTAGATATTCATACAGGCGAATTTTTTATTGAAAGTGAGACAAATATTTGGAAAGGTCAATCATTATATAACCTGTATAAAGAAGCATACACGCCGTGGGAATGGCATGAAGCGATCTTTGAACGTTGCAAAAAGCACGGATTGCTTGCTTTCAGTTCCCCTTTTGATGAAACAGCAGTTGATTTTTTAGAAACATTAAATGTGCCGGCTTATAAAATTGCTTCATTTGAAAATATAGATATACCGTTAATTAAAAAAGTGGCTTCTACAGGAAAACCTGTCATTATTTCGACTGGAATGGCTACTGTTGCGGAATTGGATGAAGCAGTTCAAGCTGTTCGTTCAGAAGGCAATGACCAAATAATATTATTGAAATGTACAAGTACATATCCGGCAACACCAGAAAACTCAAATCTTGCAACGATCTCTCATATGCGGGAATTGTTTGGAGTTGAAGTCGGCTTGTCTGATCATACGATGGGCATTGGGGCAGCAGTGGCAGCAGTAGCTCTTGGTGCAACGGTAATTGAAAAACATTTCACCACTTCCCGTGCAGAAGGAGGAGTAGATGCTGCTTTTTCGCTGGAGCCCCATGAAATGAAAATGCTTGTTGCAGAAACGGAACGAGCTTGGCTTAGCTTAGGTGTTGTTCATTACGGCCCTACAAATGCGGAAAAGCCTTCCCTTGAACATCGACGTTCTCTTTATGTTACAGAGGATTTAAAGGCAGGGGATACCATCACCAAAGAGAATGTTCGCGCGATTCGTCCTGGACATGGATTGCCACCAAAATATTATGATATAGTTCTTGGCAAAACAATTAAAAAAGACGTCAAAAAAGGAACCCCATTAAGTTGGGACATATTGTTGTAAATGAAGGTGGAACAATGAAAAAAAGGGAATCTTTCCTTTCCTACGGACGACAATGGATTACGGATGAAGATATCGAAGCGGTCGTAACTGTGCTAAAATCGCCTTTTTTAACGCAAGGACCAAAAATTGAAGAGTTTGAACGAAAAGTAGCCGATTATGTTGGAGCGAAATATGCCGTTGCTTTTTCGAATGGAACAGCGGCTCTTCATGGAGCCTGTTTTGCTGCCGGGATCAGCGAGGGAGATGAAGTCATAACAACCCCGATAACGTTTGCAGCTACTTCAAACGCAGTTCTTTATTGTGGGGGAAAGCCTGTCTTCTCTGATATAGATGAACGGACATACAATATTGATCCTAAAGAAATACGAAAACAGATTACAGCGAATACGAAGGCAATTATCCCGGTTGATTTTACCGGCCAGCCGGCTGATATGGATGCCATTATGGAGATAGCTGATGAATTTGGGCTTGTGGTGATCGAGGATGGTGCTCATTCCCTCGGAGCAATGTATAAAGGTCGAAAAGTGGGAACACTTGCGGATATGACCATGTTTAGCTTTCATCCTGTAAAACCGGTTACGACTGCAGAGGGTGGAATCATTGTCACCGATTCCGAGGAATATTACGAAAAACTAAAACGTTTTCGTTCCCACGGCATCATTAATCAAAATTTATCAAGGGATGAAGGTCCATGGTATTATGAAATGATTGATTTAGGCTTCAACTATCGTATGACAGATATACAAGCCGCGTTAGGGATTTCACAAATGGACAAGTTGGATCGTTTTATTAAGCGTCGCCGGGAAATTGCCAACATGTACAATGAAGCTTTTAAAGATCTGGATTGTGTTGTCTTGCCAAAGCAGCTTGAAGGAACGAAATCAGGCTGGCATTTATATATGCTGCAATTAAAACTGGATAGGCTGGCAAGGAGCCGAAGGGAGATTTTTGAAAATATTCGCGCCGAAAATATTGGCGTCCACGTTCACTACATTCCTGTCTATTGGCATCCATACTACCAGAAGTTAGGATATCAAAGAGGGATTTGCCCAAAAGCGGAGCAATGGTATGAACAAGCGTTAACATTGCCGATTTTCCCTAGAATGTCAGATGAGGATGTAAGGGATGTTATCGAAGTGGTGAGAAGAAATATTTATTAAACGAAGAAATTGGGTGAAAAAATGGCTAAGAACCCAATTGAAAATTCCTGCTCATCCCAGCATTTATACAGGAAACAACAAAGGAAGACAACTTAATATATACTTCTCGGAACCTGAAACTGGCGTAAATGAAGATACAGGATTATTAATACTTATACCTGGATTTGGCGCAAATAGTCAATCTAATGTTTATAAAAAAATGAGACAGCAATTTGCTGATCAATATAATTTGATTACGATACAATGCGATTATTTTGGAAGCGAGTTTATGCAGGATTCTAAGAGAGTGAAATTAAATTTTTCACTTACAGATTTTAAAGATGTTATTGAAGATGTTGATTTAATGAAATTAAAATCCATTCAAAATTTTGAAGAATTTATTACAATTCTTGCTAAATATCCAATATCACTGCCTTTTCATGAATTGTTAGATGAAAATATTGAAAATTTTAATGATATGGGTTTCATGCAGGCATTGGATTTATTGACTGCATTATTTGCTGTAAAAATTATTTTAAATGACAATCAATTAAAATATAATGTCAATAAGGTCATTGCATATGGACATTCACACGGGGCTTATTTAGCTTATCTGTGTAATCGTATGGCGCCAAATGAATTTACTTTCATTATTGATAATTCTGCTTGGATGAAGCCTGAGTATTTATATACAAACCGTTTTCTTCATAAATATTATGGTAAATTGACTTTAAACATCGAATTCTCCTATTTAGCAAAAGAATTGGTCAAAGACAAAATATCTTAACATTATCAAATTTATATAAAGGATTCATAAATAATGCGCAAATTTATTCTTTTTTAGGTACTGACGATAATTTAGTATCAATCAAAGAAAAAGAGAATTTTTGCAAAGGTTTGGGTCAAACAAATTTTTATTTGATTGACCAATCAAAGGTTGATCATAAAATATTTCATTCAACCACACATGGTTTAAATGCTGATTTTTTAGAAATGTTTAAATTTGTAATGGAACAAGTACAATGGATAAAAAAGAAAAACATAAACGTAATCCTAATACTATTATTAATAGCCATCAATTTGAGTATCGAGTTGATTTTGATAAAGGATTGCCGGTAATGACTGTGAAAAAACTTTAAAAAGACATAAGCGAAACTAAGGGGGATAATGCTCTCCTGAAAGTAGTCATAAAAGTCAGCCTGCAATTTTCATGGTCAAAAATTTGACAGGATTTATCGGTTAATACGAAAATCTAAGATTCTTTTTAAAAAACATTTCTGTAAAGATCGATAGGAAAGAAGAGTTGCTGTGAATTTTCGTGTGGCTGCAGCATGTGAAATTTTTCGGCAATAATGCTTTTGCTCTCTCAATGGGGAAAACAAACCTATAATTGCCTAAGTTTTTTGTCATGCTTTAAAGTTTTGGTGGAGACGAAGTCGAGAGTTTCTTGTGCATCTGTTAAGTCAGCGCGAATGCCTTCTACTTTTTTCTTGTTGGCTAAAGCGCTTCTCCATGTCTGTTCTTAAAAAATACATTTCTTTTTCCAAACTGTTCATTCTCGATTCTAAGTTGTCCATTCTCGATTCAAGGCCGTCCATTCTCGTTTCCGGCCGGTCGAACCGAGAGTCGATATGCTCTGAATGTTCTTTTAAAGCCTGCAAGATGGTTTTTAATGTTACCTCTTCCATTCTTTTTACCGCATCCTTCTTTTTTTAACAATATTATATAAAAAGAGGACTGAAAGATTAAGCTTTTTCTCCTTAAAAATTCAGATTTGGTAAAAGCAGCCGATAATAAAAAGGAGTACACTTTCAATTGGAGTTGATCATATGGATGTTGCTGCGCTCTCTGTTGCATTTAGCCAATCAAATGTTCAGCAGCAAGCAAGTCTATCGGTATTAAAGCTGGCCATGAACACGGCTGAACAAAATGGGAAAAACATTGCAGAAATGCTGAAAGGATCACAGCCTGCCGTCTCTCTTGAGCTTCATCTTGGAAACACTGTTGACTTGAAAGGATAAAAAGATTTGAGATCTTCTTCCTTTGAAAAAGCAGCTGCAACCTGAATTTCTTTCTGAGTTGCAGCTGTTTTTTCTTTTTAAGGAATTACGAGTCGCTGATTGCTGGCAGCAGCTGTCTGAACGACAACATCCAAAAAAAGATTATTAAGGATTCAGCAGCCTTCATTAAGAAAGGAAAAAAGTTTTAAAAAACAGAACATTTGTTCCTGTCTTGGTATAATAGAAACAACGGTGCAAAGATGGCGATGCAGCATTGTCCGAAGATGGAACAAATTTTACTACCGCTGATAAAAAGTTGATAAGAGCTTATGTCGAGTGCCTCCCTTTTTTCTGCCAGATGTATAGAAGGAGAATATTTTTATGTGGTTCGCGCAAGGCCTGAGGCTCATTGAAAGTATAAAGAGGAAATGCTCATATCAGGAAGAGTAAAAGAATCTTACAAGGGAAAAAGGAGAATAACAAGCAAAAAAATGACTTTAAAGTTCATGAACAAATTTTCCGAACAACAGATTGAAGCCATCAGGCAGGCTGTTGAATTAGCACCTAAAAACAAATCATAAAAAAACACTTGCTATTATGGAATTGCCGCTCTTTTGTACGTTCAAGAGTGTTTTTCCGAAGCAGGGTCTCGCGTGAGATGTAAAAGTTAATTTTTCATGAGATCGATTATAAATGACAAGCATCTTGTCAATATTAAAGGCAAAGCCTCATAAAATTTTTTTGATGGGCATACATACAAACGAACAGGAGGGATACTCTCATGAAAACAAAAGCGGCAGTGATTCATACCAAAGGGGAAGACTTTAAAATCGAAGAAGTGGAGCTATCCGAATTAAAGGCGAATGAGGTATTAGTTAAAGTGGTGGCTTCCGGAGTTTGTCATACGGATGCAGTTGCGAGAGATATGGGGTTGACGCCGTTTCCCGTTGTTTTAGGACATGAAGGCAGCGGAATTGTAGAAAAAGTCGGATCAGGTGTAAAAACTGTGGAGCCGGGGGATCATGTTGTCATTTCTTATGCTTCCTGCGGCCATTGTGAAAACTGTTTAACCGGTCATCCTTCGACATGCGTCAATTTTAATGATTTGAATTTCGGCGGAACGGATGAAGACGGAAATCATCGGATTCATCAGGATAGCAAAGGAATATCAACGTTTTTTGGCCAATCTTCTTTTTCCGCATATGCGATTGCAAATGAGAGAAACGTTGTGAAAGTGGATCAAGAGGTCGACATCTCTCTATTAGGACCGTTGGGCTGCGGAATTCAAACGGGGGCTGGCACGGTTTTAAATAAATTGAAGCCGGAGTTCGGTTCTTCCATTGCCGTCTATGGCTGTGGGGCTGTAGGGTTAAGCGCGATTATGGCAGCCAAAATCGTCGGATGCAAACATATCATCGCTATTGATATTCATGCGAATCGTTTGGAGATGGCGAAAGAATTAGGAGCTACTGCTGCATTAAATAGCAAAGAAGTCGATATTGTGAAAAACATTAAAGAGATTACGAATGGCGGCACTCATTATGCCGTTGAAACGACCGGTGTACCTGTTGTTGTCCGCCAATCGCTTCAAGCATTGCGTCCGCTTGGACAAGTTGCCATTGTAGGTGTTACACCTGAAATGACCCTCGATGTCCACAATGATCTGATGGCAGAAGGGAAAACGATGATGGGTGTGATTGAGGGAGATGCAGTGCCGCAAGTGTTCATCCCTGAATTGGTTGATTATTATAAAAAAGGCCTGTTCCCGTTTGATAAATTAGTCCGTTTTTACAATTTTGACGATATTAACAAAGCCTTTGAAGATTCCAAGAATGGGTTCACCATCAAACCAATTTTAAAAATCGCACTATAGACGGTGCTGTTTCAATTCCCGACAAGCACTTCTTTGAAGTTTAAAGATCAAATCTAATATATAATCCCGCAGAAATACTTTAAGAATTCTGTGGGATTTTGGTATGTAAAAGAAAAGACAATATTTCCTTGTTTTGTTTAAAAAAGAGCAGCCGCTTTCCTAATGGTTTGGCTATAAAGAAGTCCAAGGCTTTTGAACTTAGCGTAAAAAGGAAGCGGTTTTTTTTCCGGGAATCTAAGTTCGTTGGGCAGGAAGTGAGATTTTACACGGTCATTAGGACTTGCCCTTGAATTTCACAATCTCTGCCTTTTCGCACATCCTCGCCGGTAAAATGGCTTGCGTTCCGATTTCATTGCTCGATTAGATCTTTTTAATGAAGGTTCATTTGTTCACCTTCTGCTTGATCTTCAAAAGTTTGAAAGAAAGGTTTTGTTTCTTCAAAGAAAAGATCTTGATGTTCGGGCGCAACAAGACCAAGCTGAATCCCTGTTGCTTTAGCGATAAAAGGGTCGATCGTGCACAAGTCCGATTTAGAAATATCTTTAATGGCGGTTTTGCCGAGGGTGATGGCGATTTGTTCCATTTCGAGAACGCATGCATTCAAATATTTAACTAAGTTCATCGCAGCATTGTCAACATTTAATCGGTCCGTCAATTTCCCCGTATAAACGACAAGGCTTGTTGGCGGTTCAAAAGGCGCCGATTTGACGATTTGATCACTTACAAGCGCCATAATAGCGGCTGTACCAATGTAGACACCATCTGCCCCCAATGCGATTGCCTTCAGCATTTGTCCGGGCGTCACTAATCCTCCCGTAGCAATCAGGCTGATATCGCCGATAACTCTTTTTCTGGCCAAAAACTCGGCTGTTCTTGCGACGGCGAAGAGAGTAGGCAATCCTAAATCGTCCTGTAAAGTTGGGGCTCCCCCATGCGTTCCGCCTTCCGCACCATCAACTGTCACGAAATCAACTTCGGCTTCAACCGCAATTTGCAATTCTTTTTCAAGGTGATGGGTTGCTGCAATTTTCAAACCAACCGGGACGCCTGTTTCATCACGCAGACGCCGAACTAATTGTATAAAATCTTCTTTCGAATTTACGCCCGGAAGGCGGGAATGAATCAACGCATCTTGTCCGTCCTCTAAGCCAAAAACTTCGCAAAATTCTTGACCGATATTTTTGGCTGTTGTCCGTTGAGGAGCCGACCCTTGCGCTCCTTGACCTAATTGGATTTCAATGGCGTCCAGACGATTATATTTATCGGGAGTGTTTAACCAGCCGCCGCGATTGTATTGACCGATCAGCCATTGTGCTGCGTCCCGTTCTTCTTCAAGAAGACCAGCTTCACCCGTGTTGGTTGCGGTTCCGGCAGCGGTGGCCGCTTTTGCCAAAGCAATTTTGGTGCTTTTACTCAATGCTCCGCCAAAAGACATACCGGCAATCATAATGGGAATCGATATTGTCATCGGCTTTTTTGCCCGTGGGCCGATTGTAACCGAAGTATCGATTCCAACATTTTCAGGAGTCGGAAAACGGAATAGATGAACAGGATTAAAGAGAATTTTTTCCCATGGAGAAAAATGAATGGGGCTTCCGAGAGGGCGTGGAACCGTTGTGCCTTGTTTTGCCCGCATGGCAATCTCCATAAGGTTTGTTATGCCAACTTTCTGAGATCCCGGAATCATTTCATACAGGTTTTCAGTATATTGGTCTCTAACCACTCTTGTAATCGCTTTGTCCACGGTTTCGTTAATGACAGAGCGGAAAAAATTTTCAATGAATTTCAGCACGTCGGCCACTCCCCCCAACTTCATCACGATCCACCGCATTTTTTATCTCTTCAATTTTTTCAGTCATCGTCAAGCACATTTGCTTGATCGTTCCGAGTTGGCGTGCGGCATTTTTTTCTTCTACTGCAAGATCGACCAGCTCTCGATGGTCAAAATTGGTAAGTCTGTGAAAATGCTCGTTTTCAATGGTCGATAGTGTTCCAGCCATCGTTTCGATCCGATTTAATTCAGAGCGGAGGTAAGATAGTGTGTTTTTAAAGTCTTGATATTGATCCATGATGATGATCACCTAACCTTTTTAACTTAACTATTTCCAATCATTCCGTCTTCTATGCTTTTAGAAGAGAAAATAAAGGATGTGTAAAATTTCCCATAAAAAGTTCATTTCGGCTGCAAAGCGCTGCCTGATTTATTGCATATATTGGCAGTTTATGCTTAGGTTTTGGAAGGAGTTTTTCCAGCAAACATTACAAAAAATTTTGACTTTGAAACTTAGCTGTCATGTAAATTAAATTGAACTGTAAAGTTGTTGTTACATAAAGTTGTTATGATGGAAACTGTTAGCGAAAAGGAGGGGTTTTTTAAATAATGAAAAAATCAATGATTGCTCTAGCAACCGCTGCTGCTTTTTCAGTTCCATTTATGGGCCAAGCTTCTGCAGCAACGTATCATGTTCAACCTGGGGACTCTCTCTGGAAAATTGCTAATGAAAACAACGTAACGGTTAATGATTTAAAAGAATGGAATGGATTGACATCTGATAATATATATCCAAACCAAGAATTGGTTGTTAACGAAGAAGTAAAATATAAAATTAAACAAGGAGATACATTAAGCGGCATCGCCAACCAGTTCGGCGTGACGGTTTCTTCGATTAAATCGGCCAATCATTTAACATCTGATTTAATTTTTGCTGGAGATGTATTGGTCATTGAAAAAGCTGGGAAAGCGGCAGTTTCTGCTGGACAAAACAAAACGGAGGTACGCGCCGAAAAGATCAATCAAGCTTCTCAATCATCTTCACCAGTAAAAAAAGAGGCTGCAGACCGGCCTGAAGTGAACCAACAAGCAAAAGACCTTCAGGCAGCAGCAAGCAATAACACAGTTTCAAAACCTGAAAATGGAAATGCTGTGGCAGAATCAGAAGCAGCAACAGCAAAAAACAATGCGGTTCCAGCTGAAAAAGCGGTAGCACCAAAAGAAATTTCACAACCGGAAGATAAAGGAGCACCCGAAGATTCTCGTCAATCTCTAACAATGGAAGCAACTGCTTATTCTTTAGTCGGGAATACGACGGCAACTGGAACCAAATTGACAAAAGATTCGAAAGTTGTAGCCGTGGATCCAAGCGTCATACCGTTGGGCAGTAAAGTCTATATTGAAGGGTTCGGCACATATACAGCGGCAGATACAGGCGGCGCCATCAAAGGCAATAAGATTGACATTCATATGCCAACGAAACAAGATGCCGTCAATTTCGGCCGCAGGCAAGTACAAGTAACAAAATTAAATCATGAATAAAAAAATAGACGTCCCAGTTAAAAGGGACGTCTGTTTTTTGATACAGTTTGTTTCACCAAAAAAGAACCCCATCTTTGTAAAAGTTGATATTCAATAAATTTTGAAAGGTAAATCAGGAATACATGATCGTTTCATCGCCACCATCAACTGAAGCAATAAGATGAAGTATAGCGATCAAATTCTCCATATCAAAGAAAAATTGTGAAGATGCGCACTTGTGAAAAAGGGTTGCCCTTTATTATAAGGCCAGATTGGAAAGGTGGATTTTTTCATAGAGCATTCAATGATTCCTATTGCCATGAAAACCTGATCCCAACAAAGATGGTTGGAATCAGGGTTTTTTGTTTTTCAATCGTTTCACTTTTCCACCAATTGCTCAAGGCTTCGCTTTTTGCCGATAAGTCGTTGAAACTCCTTTTCCAGTTCGGCTGAAGGTTGGGTGCTTATGCGGCTCAATATTTCAGATATTTTTGTTTTTGTTTCCAATAATAAAAGTTCGTCTTCAGCCGTATTGCGGTTTTCTGACGAATTGTTATGGATAAATTCTTGATGAGTTCCTTCAAATATATTGATTTCCCCGTTTTCGATTTTGAAAATGCGGTTGGCGATTTTTTCGATGAAACGGCGGTCGTGTGAAACAAAAATGACGGTACCCTCGTATTCCTGCAAAAGAGATTCCAATGCTTCGACAGCTTCAATATCGAGATAGTTTGTCGGTTCGTCAAGAATTAACGTGTTCATATCACTGACAAATAGTTTCGCCAAGGCAGCCTTGACGCGTTCTCCGCCGCTTAAAACGCCTACAGGTTTGTAGACATCATCTCGGAAAAAATGCAGCCTTGCCAGAACCGTTCGGATCAATGTTTCATCCTGTTTGGAGGTCGAGCGGACATTTTCCAAAATTGATTGTTCGGTGTTTAATATGTCAATATTTTGGCTAAAGTAGCCGATTTTCACGGATGGAGAAAGCGTTATGCCTTCTTCCTCATCGATGATTTTTTTTAACAACGTTGTTTTGCCGCTCCCATTTCGGCCGACAAGCCCGATCCGGTCATGCTTGTGGATAGGCAAATAATCGGCTTTTAATAATAAACGATCGTTATTCGAAAACAAAGCTTTTATTGGTATCAACAAGTCATCTCATCGAATGGCGCAAATTTAGAGTAATAAAGGTAAAATTCAATAACGAAACGGTTTTTGTGAAACTGTAAAAATCAGGAAGGAATGTTACCATCCGGGCATAACCTGAACTGATTTGAACAACACAGTGGTTTATTCGTGCGCGTTCAAATTGGTTCAGGTTTTCTTTATAAATAATATATTTTTGGGAGGGTCAATCATGAAATATGAGCAATTGGCCAAAGACATTATCGAAAATGTCGGCGGCAAGGAAAACGTTATCAGTGTTGTCCACTGTATTACAAGATTGCGCTTTCAACTAAAGGATGAAGGGAAAGCAAACACAGAAGTATTAAAAAATATGGATGACGTTGTCACCGTTATGAAAAGCGGCGGACAGTATCAAGTAGTGATCGGCAACCATGTGCCAGATGTATATAAGGCGGTCGTTGCAGTCGGAGGTTTTGAAGCAGCGAAGCCTGAAGGTGCGGACGCAGGGGAAAAGGATAAAAATTTATTCAACCGCTTTATTGACATTATTTCGGGAATTTTTACGCCAATTCTTGGGGTATTAGCTGCAACAGGGATGATTAAAGGGTTTGCTGCACTTTTCGTTTCAATAGGCTGGATTTCGGATAAATCGGGAACCTATCAAATTTTATATGCAATCGGCGATTCGCTGTTTTACTTCTTCCCGATCTTTCTCGGCTATACGGCGAGCAAAAAATTTGGCGGCAATACGTTTATCGGGATGGCGATTGGGGCGGCCTTGGTTTATCCGACATTGGCGAACCTTACAAGCGGAAAAGCGCTTTACACTTTGTTTTCAGGCACGATGTTTGAGTCGCCTGTTTATATAACGTTCCTTGGCATTCCGGTCATTTTAATGTCATATTCATCGTCGGTTATTCCGATTATTTTGGCTGCTTATTTTGGAGCAAAGGTGGAAAATTGGTTTAAAAAAGTCATTCCGGATGTCGTGAAAACATTTTTAGTTCCTTTTTGTACATTGCTTGTTGTCGTTCCTTTAACTTTTTTGGTAATTGGTTCAATCGCAACATGGGCCGGAAAACTTCTTGGACAAGGAACCGTTGCCATCTATGATTTATCGCCTATCATCGCTGGGTTGCTTCTTGGCGGATTCTGGCAAGTATTTGTTATTTTCGGTCTTCATTGGGGGCTTGTATCGATTGCCATCAACAATATGAGCACAATGGGAGTGGATCCTATTTTAGCGATGGCATTCGCTCCTTCTTTTGCACAAATAGGTGCTGTACTTGCCGTCATGGTGAAAACGAAACAGCAAAAATTGAAAACGCTTAGTGTTCCTGCCTTTATTTCCGGAGTTTTCGGTGTTACCGAGCCGGCGATTTATGGCGTCACACTTCCGCCCAAAAAACCGTTTATAATCAGCTGTATTGCTGCGGCAATTGGCGGAGCAATCACAGGAGTATTTGACTCAAAAATGTATATGCTGGGAGGTCTAGGGATTTTTGGTATTCCATCCTTTATCAGTCCGACCGAAGGCATTACGTTAGGTTTATGGGGCATGATTATTGCCATTACTGTTGCCTTTATTCTTGGTTTTATCCTTACTTTCCTTTTTGGATTCAGCAAAACATCTGCAGCAGAAGCAGATCGACAATCTCAACAGACAACAACTGGGGCTGGTGCGGAAAAAGAATTTTCAGTGAAAAAAGAAGTCATTTCCAGCCCTCTTGCCGGAGAAGTAAAGCCGTTATCAGAAATCAAGGATGCCGCCTTTGCATCAGGAGCCCTTGGTAAAGGTGCAGCCATTGACCCCGTGGAAGGAAAATTAGTAGCGCCTGTATCCGGCACAGTAACGACTCTTTTTCCAACGAAGCATGCAATTGGAATAACTTCTGATCAAGGGGCGGAAATTTTGATTCATATCGGCATGAACACCGTTCAACTGGAAGGAAAATTTTTCACTGCACACACGACTCAAGGCGCGCGTGTAGAGAAAGGACAGCTTCTGATTGAATTTGATATACAAGGAATTCAGTCGGAAGGCTACAATTTGGCGACTCCGGTTGTTATAACCAATACGGATCAATATCAAGATGTTATTGAAACAAAAGAAACGCAAATCAAGATTGGCGAACCTTTATTGACGCTTACAAAAGAATCGGAATGATTTTGCACAAGAAAAAAGCATCGGCTCATTTAATCGGGCGGATGCTTTTTTATTGAAAAAATGCCTTTACAATGCAAGAGCTTTAACGGCTCTTCGATTCTGTTTCCTTCTGTTATTTTATCCTGTTTTATCCTGTATTTGCAAAGTCAAATGAATTAGTGAGACAAAAATTATTCAAAAAGCGTTTTTTTATGTAATAATAGTTATCGCAATAATGTGAAAATTAAGTGTTGCTTAAAAAAATAATGTCAAAAAATATGACATGAATCTTGCGGATATCATCACATATACTATAATTCATAGTAAATAAATGAATAAACAGGATCCCCCTAAAATTCAAAGTGATCTCTCATTCCCTATTAACCAAAAAAGAAGGTGAAAAGCTAAGCTTGAGCCAGCACTTCTCTGGATGAAGAACAAGTGAATATCGTTCCCCAAAAATAGGTGGGAAAGAAAAGCTGTCTAGGGTTCCGTTGCTGGCTGGCTATATCACCGCCGGTAAGTCTGGTCCGAGAGAGAGCGTATAGAAGCTGCATTTTATCGCAACTTCTATATACACGGAAGGATAAAAGCCTGGGAGATCGATTCTCTCAGGCTTTTATTTTTTCATCCAAAAATAAAAAATTTAGGGAGGGAGATGCAGCTGCCGCAGAAAATTCACCATATATTGACCCTGTCTATTTTCAAAGCCATCTTCATTTTCTCGAAATTCCTGACAAAAAATATAAAACAGAGGTGAATGACATGAAAAAAAGGAAACTTCCATTACTTGCGCTATCAATTATATTTTGTTTGCTGCTCGCTGCTTGCGGAAGTAAATCTGCAAATGAGACTTCTGGCGGCAATAAAAGCAAAAAAGAACCGATTAAGATTGGTTTCAGTGCTTTGCCGAGCTGGTATTTATGGCATCTCGTAGAAAAAAAGGGTTTTTTCGAAAAACATGGAGTGGATGTCGAATTGGTTTGGTTTCCAGTATATGCTGATTCCCTTTCTGCATTAAATACGGGAGAAATTGATGGAAACAGCCAGGCTTTGCTTGATTCGATATCCCCGTTAGATAAAGGAATTGATTTAAAAGCGGTATTTATTACAGATAATTCACTTGGCGGCGATGGGCTTGTTGCTTCAAATGATATTCGCTCCGTTAAAGACTTAAAAGGGAAGAAAGTCGGTACGGAAATAGGAACGATTGAACATTTTTTTCTTCTCACGGCATTACATGAAGCGGGATTAAAGGAATCCGATGTGAAATTTACAAACTTATCTGTTCAAGATGCGGGGAATTCATTTATAGCTGGAAAATTGGATGCAGCCGGTTTGTGGGAGCCTTTTTTAAGCATGGCAGTGAATAAGGGAAAAGGACATAAATTGGTGACATCCGCTGACTTTCCAGGCTTGATTTCCGACTTATTTGTTGTAAGAGGAGATGTTGCGAAAGAGAGAAAAGAGGACGTCCAAAAAATCGTAGCAGCATGGTTTGATGCGGTTGACTATCTTTCGCAAAATTACGATCAATCGATTCAACTGATAGCGGACGAGGCGGGAATTTCCAAAGAAGAGCTGGATGTAGGAATGAAAGGATTCAAGCTGTTTTCTCCTGAAGAAAGCTTGAATGCTTTTAAAGAGGGGGATAACTATCAATCTTTTTATTACACAGCTGAAAAAAATGCTGAATTTTTAAAAGAGTTAGGGTTTATTAAAGAAATTCCTGATTTTAGCAGTTTCGTTGACACATCATTTATTAAAGCGGAAATTGAACGGGCAAAGTAAGGAGGATAAATGGATGGAGCTTCAAAAAGGAAAAAGGCATCAATGGACATTATTCAAAATACGCGAGGATATTCCGAAAAAATGGTATTTTACAGGGGTATCGGCCGCTTTTCTCTTGTTATTGCTCATTTGGATTTTGCTAAGCAATTTAGAGTTCGTGGATGAAGTTTTTCTTCCGACTCCCGCAGCTGTTGTGGCCTCTTTCTTTGCCGCCCTTTCAAGTCCGGAGTATTGGGGAGAAATTAGTATTAGCGTCTACAGAGTTTTTATGGGGTTTTTGCTGGCTTGTCTGTTAGGGATTCCGCTCGGAATATTGGCTGGTACTTTTAAGCTTGCAGAATCGGTTATTTTGCCCGTCTCTGAATTTATCAGGTATATGCCGGCAGCCGCTTTTATTCCGCTTATAATGGTTTGGGCAGGGATTGGGGAAACTGCCAAAATTTTAGTGATTTTTATCGGCAGCTTTTTTCAGCTTGTTTTAATGGTGGCAGATGACACAAACCGAATTCATAAAGACCTGCTCTATGCTTCCTATACCCTTGGAGCGAATCGCCGGCAAGTCATTTCAAAGGTCATCATCCCAGCAATGCTTCCGAAATTAATGACAACTATGCGGCTGATTATGGGATGGGCTTGGACGTATTTAGTTGTAGCAGAGCTGGTGGCAGCAAACAACGGTCTTGGCTATTCAATCATGAAAGCACAGCGTTTCTTGGATACTGAGTCCATTTTTGTCGGAATCATTGTCATCGGGCTGTTGGGACTTATTATAGACAGGTGCTTCGCCTACGTTAACAAAAAATTATTTCCATGGGCGGAAGGGGGAAATTAAATGTTGAAGGCGGTCAAAACTCAACCAGAACTTCAGCAAGAGGAAATTGAAATCAACATTCAAAATTTATCCAAAGTATATAAAACGAATAATGGCTCCTTTGAAGCGCTGAAGAATGTTTCTTTGTACGTAAAAAATGAAGAATTCGTCTCCATTCTTGGTCCGTCGGGATGCGGCAAGTCCACCATTTTGAGAATTTTGGCAGGTTTAGAGGAACCGACATCAGGAAGTGTGCAAGTATCCGGTGAAGAAGTGAAAGGACCAAGTGCGAAACGGGGGATGGTCTTTCAGTCTTATACGTTGTTTCCATGGTTGACAGTAAGAGAAAACATAGAATTTGGTCTCAAGCTAAAAGGAATGAAACAAAAAGAGCGTAAAGAAATTTCCGATCGATATTTAGAGCTGGTAGGACTGGAAAGATTTGCAGATTCCTATGGCAAAGAATTGTCCGGCGGCATGAAGCAGCGTGTGGCTATTGCAAGATCCTTGGCCAATAATCCGGAAGTGTTATTAATGGATGAACCTTTTGGAGCGCTTGATGCACAAACAAAGCAGTCCATGCAGCAATTATTGTTGGATATTTGGAAGAAGGAAAAAACAACCATTGTGTTTATAACGCACGACATCGACGAAGCCTTATTCTTATCCCAGCGAATCTATGTTATGGAAGCAAGACCGGGGAGAATTCTCGAAGAGATTGATGCGGACTTGCAATTGTTTCAAGATGGGGAGCTGGTGGATGTAGAGAAATTTATGGCTGTCAAAAAACATATCATTTCTTTATTAAAGCGTTAGCAAAAAACTCCACAGGAGGATGGAAGGGCTGTTGATAATGGGGATACGAAACAAACTGCTACTTGGCTTTGGAACCGTTTTGCTAATTGTCCTGCTCGCCTTTCTCATCGTTTATTCTACTTTGCAGGACATTTCCAATTCTTATTTTAATTTAGCAAAAACTGAGATGAAAAAATTGCAGCTTGCCCACCAGATTCAATTTGAAGATCTTGCGTTAACAGATGCGGTTAGAGGGGTGATTATCGAACCGGATAATACGGCCGAAAGGGAAAAGTACAATCAGTTTGCTGAGCAAATTGATCAACATATTCAAGAAGTGACCCCTATGCTGGATGATTCCAGGACGAAAAAAATTTTTCATGATCTAAATAGAAACAATCAAAAATTAGTTGATTTAGAAACGCAGATGATGGAATTGGCCGGGAAAGACCGTCAAAAAACGCTTGCTATTTTTCATGGAGAATATGCCGATATTCGCGCAATTTTTAGTTCCAAACTGGAAGAATTCAAACAAATCACGACAGAACGGATAACCAAGAAAATTGAGGAAGATGAAAAATTAATAAGAAAAAAAATCATGGCAGGTGCAGCGGTATTTATCATAGCAATGCTTGCAGGAATTTTAATTGCAATATTCATTTCTAAAAGCACCACCCGGCCATTGGGGCAAATGGCAAATAAATTAGAGGAATTGGCGAGAAATAAAGGAGATTTAACAGCCAGAATCCATATCACGAATAAAGATGAAATCGGCAGGCTGGCGACGGTATTTAATAGAATGCTGGAAAACCTGCAAAAAATGATGATTAAAATAAAGGAAACGACAGATGAAGTTTCTGTTTCAGCATTTGAGCTTTCTGAAGGTACTAGAAACTTTGCGGAAAGCACCGAACAAATCACGATGGCTGTTCAAGACATTGCTTCCGGAGCCGGAGATCAAGGTGACATGGCGGATGAAAGCTCGCATGCGGTGAATAAAATTGCCACTGAAGTTCAAAAAGTTGCATCGTCATCTTCTTTTGCAGCAGAATCGGCCTTGACCACATCGAAAATAGCAGAGGAAGGAAATAAATCAATCGTCAAAGCAGTAAAGCAGATGGAATTTTTGCAAAAATCGGTGGATGAAGCGTTTATCAAGATCGAGGAACTTGGCAAGCTTACCGATGAGATAAAAAAAATATCAGATGTCATGGCAAACATAGCGGAGCAGACGAATTTATTGGCTCTAAATGCTGCCATTGAGGCGGCGCGTGCAGGGGAACAAGGCAAGGGTTTTGCTGTTGTAGCAACAGAAGTTCGAAATTTGGCGGAAGAGTCAAAACAATCTGCGGTTCAAATAAATGAAATGATTCAGCATGTCCTCTCCATTGCTGCTGCAGCCGTGGAGAATATCGATAAAGGAAGAAGCGATCTAAAAGAGGGAAAAAGGGTTGTGGATGATGCTGGGCGTGCTTTCCATAAAATTTTAACATCAGTTGAGAAAGTAACATGTCAAATACAAGAGGTTTCCTCATCTGTCCAGCAAATGTCAACAGGTGCTGATCAAGTTGCTGTTTCTATCGGACAATTGGCTGACATCGCCAAAAAATCATCAGCTCATTCACAAAATGTGGCAGCCTCAACGGAAGAACAATTGGCTGCAATTGAAGAATTTACAGCAACGGCAGAAAATCTCTCAAATGTAGCGAAAAAACTGAGAAACATGATCGGGGAATTTAATGTTTAACATTGCTTTTATCTATTTCCCTCATTCATTGTAAGTTTTATGTTATATTATCTGACAAAATCATTGAACAATGCTGCACTCCTTTCTATATTAATCTTAAATAAAAATTTCATAAAGGTTCCTGATCGATAGGAACAAAAAAGCTGTCTAGGGTTCCGCTGCTGCTCGAGCTTGCAGCAGGTCTGGTCCGAGAGAGAGCGTATAGAAAGCATCAAAAGATGTCTTTCTATAAACACGGAAGGATAAAAGCCTGGGAGATTTCCCTAGGCTTTTATTTTTTTACAACGATCATTAAGAAAAGTCTCAAAGGAGGTATATTGGATGACTAGAATTTTCAGCAAAACGATCGTACCTGGAGGAAAATGGTCAGGAAAAATTGGAAAAGGAAAGCTTATTCGTTTTACAGCCTTGGAGGCTGGGGCTAATCTTTCGCTTATGATGTATCATGCACATGATCTTTCAGAGCGTTATAACATGCCGGATACATTAAAAGCCCAGCACACATTTCACTTGACAAAGGGAAACGTATTGATGAGCGATAACGGCCGAGTATTGGCCAGCATAACCAGCGACAGCCTTGGCTGGCACGATACTGTTTCAGGCTATACCACAAGGGAAGGAACAGATGAAAAATATGGCAAAACAAGCTATCAAGAATTAAGAAATGAATGGCTCAGAAGCGGAGAAGAGAACTTTGCCATGGAACTTGTAAGAAACGGGCTCAGCCTGCGCGACATGGCTCCTGTCGTCAATCTGTTTTCAAAAGTGAAAACCGATGACAAAGGCAACCTTACCTATTGTTTGGATCATTGCAAAAAAAATGACACAGTGACATTAAGGACTGAAATGAATATTTTGCTGATTTTATCCAATACACCAAACCCGCTTGATCCAAGAACCCATTATCCGTCCGTTCCGGTGGCGATGGAAGTGCTTCCGGCAGAGCCTGTCGATTTGAACGATCATTGTGTAAATTATCGTCCTGAAAACCGCCGGGCATTTGAAAATACTTGGGAATATTATACGCTTTTGTAACATCGGGCAGGAAATTGTTTGAGAGCCCAGGGCTGATGCCTTTAAAGCTCAACATTATAGAAAATAGCGATAAAAATAGGATGCGAGGAGGAAAGGAACATGGAAAATATTAAAAAAGTGGAAAGTTCTCGAAAGGAAGAGAATGCAATTTATAACAAAATCATTCCTGCCGGGGAAGGCTGGATGCATGAACTAAAGCCAGGGCAGGTTCTCAGAATTGTCGACTTGGAAGGAAATCAGGCAGTAGATACATTGTTTTACGATGCAGATAACCCGGAGGATCATTACAGTGTAACAGCCACCATGACAGGGCAGAAAAATATTTACTTAACAACGGGTTCGGTGCTTCGTTCGGAATCAGGAAATGAACTGCTGAAGATTGTAGCGGATACGTGCGGGCGCCATGATACATTAGGCGGTGCTTGCTCAGCACAAAGCAATACCGTCCGCTATGCACATGATAAATTGCATATGCACAATTGCCGAGACACGTTTATGCTGCAGTTGTCGAAATATGGGGAACGTTTTACAAAAAGGGACCTGGCTCCAAATATTAACTTCTTCATGAACGTTCCGGTTACAGAAGATGGTCATTTAGAATTTGCTGATGGAATCTCTTATGCCGGAAGTTATGTGGAATTATTATCCCTTAGGCGGACATTGGTGCTGATCAGCAACTGCCCGCAATTAAACAATCCTTGCAATGCTTACAATCCAACAAAAATACAAGTGCTGATTTGGGATAAATAAACAGAATCAACTAGGATACGGATGCGTCAGGGGGGAGAACAAAATGTTTAAAAAAATTCTGATTGCCAATCGCGGGGCAATAGCCGTCCGGATTGAACGGACGCTTCGCAAGCTTGGAATTCTATCGGTTGCTATATATACAAAGGCGGATCAAGACAGTTTACATGTAGACGAAGCAGATGAAGCTATTTTAATAGGAGAAGGCCCGGTCAAAGACAGCTATTTGAATGGAAATTTAATCATAAAAGCTGCCATTGAGTCAGGAGCCGATGCCATTCATCCCGGATATGGATTTTTAAGTGAAAACGCAGATTTTGCCCGCTTGTGCGAACAAAATGGAATTACGTTTATCGGACCTTCACCTGAACAGATGGAGATATTCGGATTAAAGCATTCTGCCAGAGAAATTGCAAAAAAAGCCAATGTTCCTTTATTGCCGGGAACGGACCTCATCACCGATTTGGATGAGGCGGTAAAACAAGCTGAACATATTGGTTATCCAATTATTTTAAAAAGCACGGCAGGAGGCGGAGGCATCGGAATGCGCGTTTGCGAAAATGAACAGCATTTGCGCTCGGCATTTGAGGCTGTACGTCGTCTTGCTGAAACAAATTTTAAAAATAAAGGCGTTTTCCTGGAGAAATATATCGCTAAAGCACGCCATATAGAAGTTCAAATTTTTGGAAATCGATTTGGTGAAGTGGTAGCTTTAGGCGAACGAGACTGCTCTATTCAGCGCCGCAATCAAAAAGTTGTGGAAGAAAGTCCGGCCCCTCTTTTGTCCCAGGAAGTCAGAAAAGGAATGTTCGCAGCCGCCATCCGATTGGCGGAAGAAGTTGGATACCGGAGTGCAGGCACCGTTGAGTTTTTATATGATCCTGAAACAAGCTCCTTTTACTTTCTTGAAGTGAATACAAGACTTCAAGTGGAGCATGGTGTAACAGAAGAGGTCTTTGGCATCGATCTTGTTGAATGGATGATACGTGAAGCAGCAGATGATCTGCATGAATTGCATTCCTTGGTTAAAGAGCCGAAAGGGCATAGCATTCAAGCGCGTATTTATGCGGAAGATTGTTTGCAAGAGTTTCGACCGAGCGCCGGTCAGATTGATGAAGCAAAGTTTTCTGAGGCAGCGCGAACGGAAACGTGGGTAAGAAACGGGATCACGGTTACGACACTTTATGATCCAATGCTGGCGAAAGTGATTGTTCGTGGAAAAAATAGGGAAGAGGCGATCGGAAAACTCATACAAGCGCTAAACGAAACGAAATTGTACGGTATTACAACCAATCTTCAATATTTGAAAGCTTTATTGAAGGAAAAAGATTTTATAAAAGGAAATGTATACACCCGTTTATTAAACCATTTTCAACCTAAAGAACATGCACTGGAAGTATTGGACGGAGGAATTCAAACAACTGTTCAGGATTGGCCCGGACGCATTAAATATTGGAGCGTAGGTGTGCCGCCTTCCGGTCCGATGGACCCGCTCTCGTTCCGGATTGGAAATAAACTTCTCGGGAACAGAGAAGGCGCCCCTGGTCTTGAAATGACATTGCGCGGGGGATCTTATCGTTTTCGAGATGATATATGGTTTTGTATTACAGGCGCCGATATGCAGGCTAAGCTTGACGATCAGCTCGTGCCGATGTATGAACCTGTTTTGGCCAAAAAGAACCAAGTATTATCATTTGGTGAAGCGAAAAGGGGAATGCGGACTTATTTATTAGTAGCAGGCGGTTTTGACATGCCTGAAGTTTTAGGAAGCTCCTCCACATTTACGCTCGGCGGATTCGGCGGCCATGGCGGACGCGCCTTGCGCACTGGCGATGTGCTTTTAGTCAACCGGGGGGCTGTTGTCAAAAAAACGAAGGGGCTTCCAACTGAATATAGACCGATCATTGCGAATCAATGGACGATTGGCGTCATTCCGGGCCCACATTGTACAAGCGAATTTTTGCAGCCGGAATATTTGCAGCAATTAACTGAAACAGAATGGGAAGTGCATTTTAACAGCTCGCGCACAGGCGTCCGGTTAATGGGCCCAGCGCCGAAATGGGCAAGAGAAGACGGCGGAGATGCAGGTTTGCATCCGTCAAATATTCATGATAACGCTTATGCGGTGGGAACGCTTGATCTAACAGGCGATATGCCGATTTTACTGGGACCTGATGGACCTAGTTTAGGAGGATTTGTCTGCCCAGTTACGACGGCTTCAGCTGAGTTTTGGAAAATTGGGCAATTGCATCCGGGCGATATCGTCAAGTTTCATTTGTTGTCATTGGAAGAAGCGGAGGAACTTCGAAAAAAACAAGAAATGTTTCTGCAAAAAATTGAAAATGGCAGTTTGTACGGATTTCAACCTTCTCAACTTCCTGCCATTAATCCAAAAATTACAGCCGACGATTCAATTTTGGCTCAAGAACAAACATCTCGAAACATTCCAATTACGATTCGTTCAAGCGGCGACGAAAATTTGCTGATTGAGTACGGTTCAATGGATTTAGACCTGCTGTATCGCTTTCAAGTACATGCTTTAATGCAAGCGATACAACAAAAAGGAAACATCCCTTTCCTTGATTTAACGCCGGGCATTCGGTCTTTGCAAGTGCACATTGACCCATCGAAAATGTCCGTTCGTGAGGCTTGTCAAAAAATTTTAGAAATTGACCGTGAGCTTCCGCCGCTGGAATCGATAAAAGTCCCATCGCGTATTGTCCGGCTGCCTCTTTCCTGGGATGATCCGGCTACTCAATTGGCCATTGAACGCTACCAGAAAAACGTCCGCCCTGATGCTCCGTGGTGCCCTAGCAATTTAGAGTTCATCAGGCGCATAAATGGCTTAAATAGCATTGATGATGTAAAGAAAATTGTATTTGATGCAAAATATCTTGTTTTAGGATTAGGCGACGTCTATCTCGGCGCCCCAGTAGCCATTCCAATTGATCCACGGCACCGTTTAGTCACAACAAAATATAACCCTGCCCGGACTTGGACGCCTGAAAATGCTGTAGGAATTGGCGGTTCGTATTTATGTATATATGGAATGGAAGGTCCTGGAGGCTATCAATTTGTCGGCCGGACGATTCAAATGTGGAATAAATTCCGGACAACGAAGAGTTTTGAACAAGGAAAACCTTGGCTATTGCGGTTTTTCGATCAAATTCAGTTTTACCCAGTAGATGCGGAACAATTGCTGCAATTACGGGAAGATTTTCTTAGAGGAAGGTTTGAAGTGGAAATAACAGAAACAACGTTTGATCTTGGTGAATATTTAAAATTCTTGGATTCGATCAAAGATAGTGCCGAAACATTCCGTATGCGGCAGCAGGAAGCTTTTAAAGCAGAGCGAGAACGGTGGAAGCAGCTAGGATTGGCGGAATATATATCAGAGCATGAACCAATGAAAGAAGGGCAAGAGGAAGATATCCCTCCAGGTGCTGAGGTTGTTCGTTCTTCCATGACTGGAAGTGTATGGAAAGTGCTTGTGTCTCCTGGACAGCAAGTTAAGAAAGGCGATGTTCTGATGATTGAAGAAAGCATGAAGATGGAGTTTCCACAGCTGGCACCGTGCGATGGACAAATAGTAAATGTTTACGTGAAACCAGGGGATGAGGTGCAATCAGGACAATTGATTGTCAGCATTTTAAAGCAGAAAGAACGAGAGGAGGTTCTCAAATGAAATCGGTCAAACATTTTCCTCAACCTTTGACGATTGCGCGTTTGAGAGAGATGTACCTTAACAATCAACTAACTCCCGAAGAAGTAGTCGTTGAAATCATTCATCGAGTTAAACAAGATGAGGATATGAATATATGGATTACCCCTCCGACAATGGAAAGAATTCAGCCTTATCTAGACAGGCTTGCTTCACTGGATCGGAAAAGCTTGCCATTATGGGGCATTCCATTTGCTATTAAGGACAACATTGATTTGGCTGGGGTTCCGACAACTGCAGCTTGCCCCCAATATGCTTATATACCAGAAAAAAGCGCAACAGTAGTCGAACGGTTAATCGAAGCTGGTGCGATCCCTTTAGGAAAAACAAATTTGGATCAATTCGCTACAGGACTTGTCGGTACAAGAAGCCCTTTTGGGGAAACGAAAAATGCCTTAAAAGAAGAACTGATAAGCGGAGGATCAAGTTCTGGATCTGCGGTGGCCGTTGCACGCGGCCATGCAGCGTTTGCACTCGGAACGGACACTGCTGGATCCGGACGAGTGCCGGCAGCCTTAAATCGCTTAGTCGGATTTAAACCGAGCAGGGGAGCCTGGTCGACCGCTGGAGTAGTTCCGGCTTGCGCAAGCCTTGATTGTGTGACAGTTTTTGCGCACAATTTGCAGGATGCATTGGAAGTCGATCAAATTGTACGCGGTGAGGATGAAACAGATCCTTGGTCACGCTCTTTCCCGAACATATCGCCGAAAAGTCCGAGCAAAATTTGTTTGCCGAAACAACAGCTCTCATTTTTTGGCCCATTTCGTGAAGGATATAGGAATGCTTGGATGAAAACGATAAAAAAATTGGAACGTTTACGCCTTCCGATTGAGTTTATCGACTATGACATGTTTTCCGAAGCGGCGTCTCTTCTTTATGAAGGTCCTTGGGTGGCGGAAAGATGGGCGGATTTAGGCGATTTTGTGAAAGCAAATGCAGAATATGTGTTTCCCGTTACAGAAAAAGTCCTTTCTTCCGGAGCTGCTCCTGATCATACGGCAGCTTCAGCTTTTCAGGAAATGCACAGGATCCAATCAATCAAGCATAAAGTGAAAAAAATGTTAAAAGATGCAGTATTGGTTCTGCCTACTTGCGGCGGTACTTGGACACGCGAACAAGTTAGCCTTGATCCAATTCGCACAAATAGCGAAATGGGGAAATACACGAATCACTGTAATCTTTTGGATCTGTCCGCAATAGCTATTCCGGCGGGAGAAGCGGAAGCGAATGTTCCTTTCGGTATAACGATGTTTTCGATGGCAGAGCAGGAAGGATTGGTTTTCGGACTTGCTTCTCAATTTTTAGGAGAGATTCCAAAAGAAAATTTTCAACCTCAAAAAAATACGACTTTTGTTGCCGTCTGCGGTTTGCATATGAGGGGATTTCCGCTCGAAAATGAAATGCATCAATTCGGCGGCAAATTCGTTTGTGAAGCAACAACAGCTCCTAATTACCGACTGTATAAGCTGCCTACGGATCCTGCCAAACCGGGACTTATCAAAACAAACGACAATGGTGCCTCCATTCAAGTGGAGATTTGGGAAATGCCATTAGCTTCATTTGGTGCTTTTGCCGCATCGATTCCGGAGCCTTTAGGAATAGGAAAAATAGAACTCATCAACGGAGAGAAAGTGCCGGGCTTTCTTTGTGAAGCATATATAGCCAATCAATCGGAGGATATTACAGCTTTTGGAGGATGGCGTTCTTATTGCCTGAAAGAACTCAATTCATAATACAAAAGCCGTCAAACATGTTGGCGGCTTTTTCACGTTCAAGCGCAAAATTCTAATTTTAAGAGATTGACAGGATGGAGTGACTGAACTATTTAGATAAAATCGACGTGTACGTACAGTGTATTAGGAGACAGAAAGTTAGCTGCATACTTCTGTTTTGTTTATTTTTTAAACCGTAAAATACGACTTTTACCTCTGCTGGTTACTTGAATATTGAAAATACCAATGTATCAATTCATTTCCAAATTGCTTGAAAAAATAGTATTTCCTCTTAGTTAGATTTATTACATAAAATTTTAAAATATTGTATTTAAATTACAATTTTGGTAAAATTACTATATATTGTAAAAATAACTAGGGGGTGTGGGAATTTATAAAAATTAAGAAAACTATTTTTTTTATAATATTCTTCATCTTCTTAGCTTCATGCAATCATCAATTATCCTATGATCAAAAAATTGATTGTAATCAGAATTGGGCTCTATGCTCCATACAGAAGGAATATGCTGATCCTAACTCTTTAACAGACACACCTATAAAAATTGCCATTATTGATAGTGGAATTGATGAAGAAAAGGCTCGTGTCAAAGTATCAAAAAGGTTCAACGAGAAAAATAATCAAATAGATTCATACGGACATGGTACAGCGGTTGCTAGTATCATTAGAGAATGGAGAAATCATTACTCAACATTTTGATGTAGTGTTGCAAGAAATTGACGGCACCGATTTTATTGCAACACTCATTGATCAAGATACTGGAGAATCTTACCAGATCAATACCATTGATGCTCAAGCTTCGGTTCTGCCGGCGGTTATAATCGGAGTAGTTGCAAAACATGGAATCAAGTATGCCATAAAAAAATTTGGAAAAAAACTTATCGTTAAGTCGATAAAAAGCTCTAAAGCCGTTCTTAACACATTTGCAAAGGCAGCCGTTAAAGCAGCAAAAAGTAAAGTTTCCAAATTCAATGTAAGTAATAAGCATTTAAAAAATGCTGGAGGTAATTTTTCTAAATTCAATACTACTGATAAAAGCCAAATACGTAATTGGGTTAAAGAAGGATTAAATTCTAAGAACGCATCTTATTCTTTAAATCCAGAGGAAGAAAAAAAGAATGCGGATTTGTCATTTGTAGTTATAGCGGACCTTGGTAAAGTAATAGGTACAAAAGGTCAGAAAAAATAAAAATTGTAGTAGGGTGGGATGGTGAAATATGGACAGCATATCCAGTCAAATAGAATTTGTCTATCACTTTACAACCGATGAATCTTATATTCCTAAAAAGTTGAAAAAGAATGCTGCCATTGTGCTTAGAGTTAGTGGAGATTTTGACATAAAAGTAGATGGAATCTCCTATTTCCGAGATGATATCGCATTGTTGGAGTTTTATTTATACCTAGAGAGATGGCTCGCCATTATCGAAAGTGACAAATATGATATCCCGGAATTTCATTATTATACTCTTGAAATTGACGAAGATGAGCCGTTGATTTCAATCATCCCTTTTGACAATAACGATAAGGCTCGACTCACATCTATTTGGAGAAAGGAACCGTTTGATCCTGTATTTAAGATGGATTATATAGTGAACAAATTGACAGAATTACGCGATCAATTAAAAAAAGATATTGAGGCACATTATAGCATTTCAGTAGAACCGTTTATTGATAAATTTCCCATTAGAGCTTTAGCTGTCATCGATAAAAAGAGAGGCAAGAAGAAATGGTTTTAGTATTCTGTAAAAAATTAGGGATACAAATCCTTTAGAGTATAGGAACAGTAGAACTGATCAACGGAAACAAAGTGTCGGGCTTTCTTTTGGAAGGCGTATATCGCCAATCGATTCGAGGATATTACAGATTTTGGAGGATGGCGTTCCTATTGCCGAAAAGAAGCCGAATCATAATGGCAAAAGTGGCTGTCAAAGTAGTCGATTTTTTCGGCTTATAGGTGCCCTTTCAATATTCAATGTTTATGTTTTTCGTTTCCAAAAGATTTTGGCTTTCTGGACAACTGCTTTTCCTATGTTTCCCTATCTTGTTTATGTCCTTCGGGAATCTTATGAAGGACTTTGTTTTCTGCAAGAAAAAAATACAGAGTGTTGCAGTATATCTTTATCAAAATTTTGAATAAATATACATATATGTGATCTATCCATCAAGGGCTTGACATGGATCCTCTGTAGCCATGATTCTTTAGCCAAGCGCCAGCTTCAACAGTTTTGGCAAAACCAAAAAAGGTTATCATGGCTCCTCCTCCATGTAAAGCCCCATTGCATATCACTGCATAAGGATTTTGCAATTCTCTGCACTTTTATTTTGCAAAAAACAGGACTTTTTCTATGCACGCCATTTTCATTCTGTCTTTCAAAAGTTATGACGGACATTCAGTATATGCAATTTCCTTTTTTTGGATTCCATCACCTCCATGAAGGACGTTTATAAATTTTATTAGATTATTTTTGTCCTTCACAGTGGCATTTCTTCAAAATCCATTTCAGTTCGGATTCTAAAATCAAATCAGTGAACCTTTAAGTAATAAACTGTAGATGAGCAAATTCGCTAACATAAATTTACAAATAAACAAAAGAAGAGACATGAACCCGGTTCCTTGATTAGAATAGATGTGCCACAACTATCCACAAGGAGGTTCATGTCTCATGAATAGACTAGCACATCATCAAGGAATTCACAAGTTTTTGGAGATGTTAGGGTTGACACTTCATTTTTCAAAGCCAGTGATGAAGCATCTCGTTCATATCGTGGATGCGATGGTGACGAAAGGTTTTTCGGGAACGTTGACCGATCTACATCATGGGAGCTTTCATCCGAACCATCGCACGACACTCAGTCATTTTTTCACGAAAAGCCCTTGGGAGGAAGAGACGTTGCTTCACAAACTACAGCAATGGATCCTTCGCCGTGTCGAACGCAGGTCGAAACGAGAGAATTCCCCCCTTTTTGTTTCGATCGACGATACCATTTGCCAAAAAACAAAGCCTTCGTCACGGGCAACACGCATCATTCAAGGATGTGATTGGCATTATTCCCACACTGACAAAAAGTCCGTCTGGGGACATTCTCTCGTTTGGCTCATGGTTCATACAATGACCCAAGCTTTTCCTTTTTCGTTTCGCCTCTATGACAAGACGGCTGGGAAAAGCAAAGGGAAACTGGCCATTGAGATGCTTTCTTCTCTGGATGTGCACTGTCCCGTTTATGTGCTGATGGATTCTTGGTATCCATCGCAAACGCTCGTGGAAGCTTGTCTGAAAAAGGGATTCCACGTCATCGCCATGCTCAAGACCAATCGGATTCTTTATCCTAAGGGCTTAGCAATTCAAGCAAAAAAATTGGCCCGATACTTAAACCACAAGATACTCACCTCGTCACGGTGGGAGAAGAACGTTATCGTGTGTATTGTTACGAAGGCGCGCTCAAAGGTCTTGATGATGCGGTGGTGTTGCTCACTTGGAAAGCGGATCAACCGATGACACCTGAACATCTTCGTTGTGTCATGAGCACCAATCGGGAACTGAGCAATGAAGACATCCTACGCTATTATACCGAGCGGTGGTCGATCGAATGCTTTTTTCGACAAGCGAAAGACCAGCTGAAGCTTGATGGGTACCGTGTTCGCAAGTGTCGGGCGGTGAAACGGTATTGGATCTTGGTACAACTTACTTATGTGTACAGCATGTTCGAGTCGAACAGTGATGTTTCGGATGGACTCGATCTTCTGCGCAAGAAAAAAGGACATAGCCTCGTGGCGTTTATTTACCGTGCAGCGAAGCAAAATATTCCAATGGACATTGTGAAAAAACAGCTCCATGTGGCATAAGGGGTACCCTGTTTTCCCTTTTTAAATGGTAATTATTGTAACGAAAATTGCTCAACTACAGTAATCTATTCAAGCAAAAATTCAAAAGCAATATACCGCGATCTTATTCGTTGTATCAGCACAACTGTCTTGTATTCAGATGTATTTGCAACGTCGAAATCGTCATTTGTTGAAGCAAGAGGATGAGGTTATCATCGCCATTCACGTTCTTGGAAAATTGCTGGGTTTTACTTCGGAACGGGCTTGGCATCGATTTGTCATTGGAAACCTGTTCACCAAGGAAAAGTTCCTAGAGCGCTCTCGATACAACCGTCGATGCCGTTCTTTGCGTTGGGCGATCAAATGGATTCGTCACCAACTCGCCAAACGTGGACAACATCACGCTTATGCGGTAGTGGACAGCTTACCCATTGAACTCTGCCACCACGCACGAATGTATCGCGTCAAACGATTTCAAGGAATCGCAGATATTGGGTATTGTGCATCCAAAAAGATGGTTTACTATGGGTTTAAGCTTCATCTTCAGATTACCGACCAAGCGCTTCCGATGGGATATGTCCTGACCGAGGCATCCTGCCACGATCGGACAGCTGCGGAAACAGTGATGACTCAACTTCCTCATCCATATACACTTGGCGACAAAGGATATGTGAGCCAAGCCCTGCAAAAGAAGCTGTACGATGAATACAAGATCGCTTTTTGGACGCCTGCCCGAAAAAATCAACGTGTGGTGCAATCAAAAGAATGGAAACAATGGATGAAGCGAAAACGCAAAATCGTCGAAACCGCGTTCTCGGTTTTAGTGGATTCATTTCGGATCACGAAAATTCGCGCCAATTCGATCTCTGGATTTGAAACGGCGCTTGATGCCATTTTATTGGCCTATTCGCTCGTTGTTCTTGGGCTAGTTGAGCGTTGACGCTCAACTAGCACCATGGGTTAATCTATTTATTTTATTGGTAATTTTTATAGCTGTTGGGTCATTGCTGTCTCCCAAGTTTTTATCCTTTCAAAACCTTATGAATTTGTTACAGCAGTCATCGGTTGTAGGAATTATTAGCTTGGGGATGACTTTTGTCATCATTGTCGCTGGGATCGATCTTTCGGTTGGTTCAGTCTTGGCATTATCCAGCATGGTTTTAGGTATCCTTGTTACCAACGGTACAGGAACTTTCTTTGCAATAATCATGGCAATACTAGCCGGGGGAATGCTCGGTTGGATTAACGGTATTGTTTCCACTAAGTTGAAGGTTCCAGCATTTATTGCAACGTTGGCAATGATGGTAGCAGCCAGGGGTATCGCACTGCTATTGACAGATGGGGAACCCATTCATAATTTGCCACCTTCTATTCGATTTCTTGGAGGTAATATTATTGATAATAAAGTTCCTGTTTCTGGGATTTTGTGGATATTATTAACTATTATCGGAATTTTCGTTTTGCATTATACTACGTTTGGACGCAAACTATATGCGATTGGAGGGAACCCCCAATCTGCCTATTTATCGGGTATTGAGGTGAACCGATATATTATTGCAGCTTATGTTATTTGTGGAGCCATGTCCGCCTTGACAGGAGTTGTCCTTACATCATGGCTGACGGTGGCTCAGCCTACCGCTGGGAAGGGAATTGAATTGGATGCTATCGCAGCGGTAGTCCTAGACGGAACAAGTTTATTTGGCGGAATTGGAGGTGTTGGCGGGACGTTTATTGGTGTTTTGTTGTTAAGTATTATCACGAATATTTTCAATCTGTTAGGTTTGTCGTCTTATTATCAGTCGATCTTCATGGGGATAATAATTGTTCTGGCTTTAGTATTGAATCGATTTGTTGTTAAAAAATCAGATTAAGAGAGGAGAATATCAAATGAAAAATTTTAGCTTGTTACGTTTACTTCTAGCTACGTTATTATGTTCAAGTCTTCTTTTGGCAGGATGTACAAACTCCCAGCAAACTGATGGATTATCAGAAAACGGTGAGGGGCAAACTTCCGATTCCTCTCAAGAAAATGACAATGTGGTTATAGAGTTTTCACAGGTTACGCTAGAGTCTCCATTTTATGTATCTTTAGTAGATGCTGCAAAAGCAGAAGCAGAAAAGCAAGGAGTTGAATTGATTGCTATCGACGCACAGAATGATATAGAAAAACAAAATCGGGACGTGCAGGATTTGATTACAAAAGGTATTGATGTTTTGGTAATAAATCCTACACATCCGACAGCCGTTGCGCCGGTGCTACAAGCAGCGAAACAAGCAAATATTCCAGTGATTACAGTGGACCGTCCCACTGAAGAAGAGGTAACAGCTTTTATTGGTCGAGATAATAAGGAAATGGGTAGAATTGCAGGAAAAAAAGCGGTTGAACTGCTTGGCGGTGAAGGAAAAGCAAAAGGAAAAATTATTGAACTGCAGGGAGATGCAGGCGGTAAAGTGATGAAAGATCGTCATGACGGGTTTCATGAAATTGTGGAAAAAGAAGCAGGCATTGAGATCATCGAAGGACCTTATTGTGACTATGTTCGTTCTAAAGCCGTCAAAGCATTTCAAGATCTTCTTCAAGCCCACCCAGATGTCAATTTGGTTTATGCCCATAATGATGATATGGCTCTCGGAGCCCTTCAGGTCTTAGAACAGTCAAACATGTTGGACAAGATAAAAATTGTAGGTATTGATGGGCTCACAGAAGCAGTAAAAGCCATTGTCGATGGCAAGCATCATGCAACGGTTTTAAATGATCCAGCAAAGTTGGGGCAATTAGTAGTGGAGACGTCTATAAAAGTTGCAGAAGGTGAAGAAGTCAAAGAGTACATTGATGGAGGTACTGGTTTGATTGATGCTTCTAATGCGAAAGATTATTTTGATGAAAAAACAGTTTTTGCATCAATGAAATAGGGGGATTCCTATGGATAATATTTCTTCATACATTGATCATACATTATTGAAGCCTGAGGCAACCGGAAAAGACATTGAAAAGCTATGTGAAGAGGCAATAAACTATCGATTTGCTTCTGTTTGTGTTAACCCGTATTTTGTTCCACTGGCGTCTAACCTATTAATGGGTACAAGAATAAATGTGTGCATGGTCATCGGCTTTCCCCTTGGTGCAAATACAACCATCATCAAAGTCAAGGAGACGGAAGAGGCTATTCAAAACGGTGCAGATGAAATTGACATGGTAATGAATGTCGGAGCTTTAAAGGAAAGGAACGATCAAGGGGTATCCCAAGACATAGAAGATGTAGTGAAAGCCGCACAGGGAAAAATCGTGAAAGTTATATTGGAAACTTGTCTATTGACAAAAGAGGAAAAGAAACGGGCTTGTTTATTGTCGAAAGAGGCTGGTGCACATTTTGTAAAAACATCTACAGGATTAGCATCAGGTGTTGCGACGGTCGAAGATGTAACATTGCTGCGAAAGGTAGTAGGTGATCGAATGGGAGTTAAAGCATCAGGAGGAATACGAGATAGAAAAACAGCCATAAAAATGATCGAGTCCGGAGCTTCGCGTATCGGTACAAGCAGTGGTGTGCAGATTGTGAAAAGCGATTTAATTTCCGACAATAATGGATATTGATGATGGAAACATACCTGTAGGAAAGTTACCTACAGATCAGCCTGTAGACAAAAGCTTCACAAGAAGCAGGTCTTCAGGCTTTTTTTGTCGAAATGATTAAAGAGTGATTCAACATTGAGGTGATGTGAAGGGAAAGAAAAAATCACATTGAAGGACGTTATCAAATCGCTTTTTTCTCCTTGGAAGATTTGGTTCCTCAAGATCATTTGCTTCGAAAAATCGACCAAGCGATTGACTTCAGTTTCATTTATGATTTGGTTCAAGATCAATACAGTCCTCATACCGGACGTCCCCGTATCGGTCCGGTTGTGCTCATCAAAATTGTCCTTATCCAGTATCTGTTTGGAATCCGTTCCATGCGCCAAACCATTAAAGAAATTGAAACGAACGTCGCCTATCGTTGGTTTATCGGTTATGACTTTACTCAACCCATTCCTCACTTCTCCACCTTTGGGAAAAATGATGCCCGCCGTTTTCGCGGCACTAACCTGTTTGAAACCATCTTCCAACGCATTTTGGAAGAAGCGGTTCGTCATGGTTTGGTGGACCCTGACATTTGGTTGATCGACCTTGGCGCCGGTCAAAGCCGGTGCCAATAAGCATAAGTTCATCAAAACCGCGATTCAGAAAGAGAGCCAAAAATATCAAGCACGCCAAATGGTGCTTGGAACGCAACATTCGTCCGGTCATGCCGTATACTCTCCCCCGTACAAAAGACGATTTTTTCCGCAAACGCGATGATATGATTGTTACCTCTGTCCGCAAAATAAAGTCTCAGACTATGAAACAACCACCCGGGTACCGTTCCAAATCCGGACCGATCGCGATGGACGGAAAGAAAAGATGTGACCAAGCGCATCAGTGGCCATATTTGGGTGGCGGATGTGGAAGAAGCAGAGCATTTGAGACACACCGAAGAAAATAAGGCTGTATACACTTAGGAAAGAAACCATTGAACGGGTATTTGCAGACGCTAAGGAGAAGCATGGCATGCGATGGATCACTTTCCAATTATTGGAAAAAGTGTCCTTGCAGGCGATGCTTACTTTTGCTGCCATGAATTTAAAAAAATTGGCCACCTGGCTATGGAAGTCAGGTGGTTCGAAAGATCGATTGTTATTATTTTTCATAAAATGGCAAGTTCAGCACACTGTCTCTCTTCTTGTTGGCTTAAAACAGAGGTGTTTGTCATCAATCTGGCTCACTAAAGTGAACGATTAATGAGATTGTACAGAAGCAGTTACAAAGATTCATATAGCTGTTTTAAAGAAGAAGGATCCATTTCAACAGGATTGTTAAGCATGTTAGGAGCGAAGCTTTTTTTCACAAGTTGATCAAGTTGCTTCTCAGAAGTAACACCAACATCTTCAAGCGTCATACGAAATCCCATTTCTTTTTTCATTTCATCAATTCGATTGGCCAAATCATCAGCATTAGTAAATCCTAACCGTTGACTAAAGCTTTGGAGACGCTCTCGCACTTTCTCATCATCGCTTTGACTATTTAATCGCCAAAAAGCTGCTAATGTAAAAGCGCATGCTTCTCCATGGGGAATATTATAATCTTGGGTAAGCGGGTAAGAGCAAGCATGGGCTGCAGCTGTTTGCGTTAAATTGAAAGCAAGTCCTGCTGTGACAGATGCAAAACTCATATTTGATCGGGCCTCTAAATTATTTGGTTCATGAAATGCTGTTAATAAATGATCAAATACTAATTGCGCCGCTTTTTCAGCCATCATATCTGTGTAAGGTTGGTGTCTTTTATTGTAAAATGCTTCTAAAGCGTGAGCGAGCACATCGATGCCGCTTGTTGCCGTGACACTCGGAGGGCAACTGACGGTTAGTTCTGGGTCTATCAAGGCATATTTCGGATAAAAATACGAACTGGCTAAAGGTCTTTTTATTCCTTTTTCAGGGTCTGTCAAAACTGAAACAGAAGTAATTTCACTCGCTGTACCCGAAGTTGTAGGAATGGCGATTAAAGGAATTGACGGATGCTGAATCGGTTTCTTATTGTAGAAAAATTCCTTTGTCAAAAAATCTGTAGTGGCGACATAACAAGCCACTTTTGCACAGTCTAAAATACTTCCTCCGCCGAGAGCAACTGCAAAATCGTATGCCTTTTCCCGTAAAATGTTTGCACAGTTATCCGTATTTTGTAGCGTAGGATTAGGCTGAATGTCTGAAAAAATTTCTTTTATTTTGCCTTTTGATAATTTCATCATTTTTTCTGCAGTGCCATTTTTAACTAATGAGGGAGTGCTAATTAATAGTCCGCGTTTAAACTGGAACTTTTCGATGATTTCTGGGATTTTGTTGATTTTTCCTATTCCAAATTCAATAGGAACTGGCAATTCATAGTAAAAGTCTTGCATTTTATTTCACTCCTTACGCTAGTGCAGACAAACATTCTTTTTCGAACTGTTGTAAAGTTTGTTCAAAAAGGTCCATCGCTTCATGAATTTGACGTTCTGTAATAATCAGTGGAGGAGCGATAATGACGCTTGATTCGTGGGAATAGGTGTAAAAACCGTTGGAAATTAAACGTTGAACAAATTGACTCATAAGACCCGCTGGATCTTTTCCGTAATCCATCCCATATTGAATGAGTGGCTCTTTCGTGACTTTATTTTTCACTAATTCAACCGCGGCAAATAAACCGATATGACGGACTTCCCCAACTGAAGAATAATCAAGCAATTTTTCTAAACGGCTTTTCAAAGTTTTTCCTACTGTCTCAGCATTTTTGAAAAGATTTTCTTCTTCATAAATTTGTATGTTAGTACATCCAATGTGTGTACATATCGTATGTCCACTATAAGTTAATCCGGTCATTAGAATATTTTCATCAAAATAACGTGCCACTTTATCGCTTACAATCACCCCTCCAAGAGGCGCATATCCAGATGTAACGCCTTTAGCAAAAGTAATGATGTCCGGTTGGAAATCAAAATGATTTACTGCAAAAGGCTTGCCTGTTCTACCGAAACCGGTCATGACTTCATCACAGATCATTAAAATGCCGAATTCGTCGCAAAGGGCACGTACGCCTTCTAAATAACCTTTCGGAGGAATTAAGACCCCGTTACTTCCAGGGATCGTTTCTAAAACAATTGCCGCAATGGAATGGGGACCTTCATATAAAATTTGATTTCTTAATTTATCTAAATAATAAGCTGTAGCTTCTTCTTCGGAGTCAAAGTCGATGACTTCTCTATATAAATAAGGAACTTCAAATTTGATAAAGCCCGGTATACCCGGTTCAGCATAAAATCGACGGCTTTCGCCAGTGAGATTACCGGCTCCGAAAGTAGCCCCGTGGTATGAACGATATCTAGAAAAAATTTTGTAACGTCCAGTCACCATTTTAGCGATTTTAATAGCATGGTCGTTTGATTCCGCCCCACCGGAAGTGAAAAATACTTTTGACATATTAGATGGTGATAATTCAATAATCTTTTTCGCTAATTCCGATTTAGGTTTTGTCGCAAAGGAAGGGGAAGCAAGGGGATAGTTACGAATTTGTTGGAAACTCTCTATCATTTTAGGATGTTGATGGCCTACGTTTAAATACACTAATTGCGAACACATATCAAAGTAACGTCGCCCATTCTCATCCCAAAAATATACACCTTCTGCTTTTGTGATCACTTTCGGATTTAAGCCCTTCTGTTTTGACCAAGAATGTAAAACATACTTTGAATCATCATTTTTGATTTGTAGTAATTCATCCATTTTACATGACCCCTTTAATTGATATGATGAATTGATTTTATGTCATCATATCAACGGGAAAAGTTGAAAACAATGAATATTATGACAAATTATATTGTGCACTTGCACAACATATCTAACCTTTCTCCCCAATCCAAAAACGTATTTCATATTTAGTTTTAAACGTGAAGGTGCGTCAGCGCCAGTAAAAGTGGGAGATGAATGGTGGTCGATCAAGTCTTGCACCATTTCTAAAACTTTGTTTCGATTCTCACTGAATACGTCCATCAACCGATGAACACGCTGTATGTCGATGGTGAATGATTCTCGATTGCCAAGGGTTGGAAAAATGGCAAACTAACGAAAAGGCTTTCTACACAAAGGCATCACACCAATTAACGAAACGGTATGACGGCGTGGTGAATGAAGATCTCAACATGAAGGGAATGGCAAAAGCCCTTCATTCGGCAAAAGTGTTGCTGATCATGCGTCGGGGATGTTTATGACATTGCTCCAATATAAATTAGAAGAACAAAGTGAGAAACTGATCACAATCGACCAGTAGTTTCCATCATCCAAAACGTATTCGTGTTGCGGTCAAGTCAAGGAGTCGCTATTGCTTTCTGGGCGAACCTTTCGCTATGAATGAAGCGTCAATGCGGCGATCAATATAAACATCATTAGCGATAGCCTAACTTGACCGCAAACCGTGATACAAACGGGGATCGCTCTTCCCGTCATGAGATGGGATGGTCCGAGAAGCTCCCACCACTAGCGTTAGCGTTGATGGTGGGAGCATGTCACTTATTCTGATTTAAAATATTTTCAATCATAAAAGCGACGCTCAAATTAGTGCGGGCAAACGTATTATTTAAATCTACATCTAATAACGTTTCAATTTTACGAATTTTATATGTGACCGTATTTCGATGGATAAAGAGTCGTTTGCTAATCTTATTTGCACTGCCGTTTTCTTCAAGGAAAATTCTTAAAAAGTCAACAAAATCTGTTTCATGCAGCTCGTCATATAAATAGAGAGGACCGAGCATATCTTGATGAAATGTTTTAAGAATTGAATGATCTGGTACACTTAAAATAATTTTGTAGGCTCCAATTTCTTTGTACTTAAAGATAAATGGATTTCGATGTTTTTGTGATAAAAATATCACAGTTAGAGCTTCATTATAACTTTTAGACATTTTCCCTAGAGAATTATAAAAGTTGCCCATACCAATGATTAAATTTAATTCTCCGTCCTTCTCAATGACCTTATTATAGATTTTCTCAACAGTTTTAGAAAAAGGAATTCTGTTAGTTTTCACCTTTGCTTTATCAATTAAAAAAATGAGTTGATTGTCATGTTTTAAAGATAAAAAATCATGATAGCGGTTCTGAAATTCATAGAGGATAATGTCAAAATATTGATTAATGGATTTTTTATTATTTTTTGTTGTGCAAACGATAATGCCTAATTCTGCCCCTTTGGATATTCCTCTTTTTTGCAACTGTTTTTCAACAAGCTGTTGGAGATGTTTAAAGCGAAACAATAAATTGTATAAAATCTTTTCCTCCTCTTGATGCATAGTCACTTCTTTTTGAGCCATCGATATAAAGGCGAAGGTTTTTTTTAACAAATCAGCTACCCTGTACTTCCATTCCATTTGAATAAGGGGGAAATGATTGTTATCTGCAAATTCTATGATCGATGGAGGAACTTCAGGAATATATGGTCCCACATTTATAATGACCCCCGCCACTTTTTTATCAAAAGAACGTTTTACCAAGCGTTCTAGCATTTGAGTATTATTTTTCATTTGTATGCCTGTTGTAACGATTAACTCGTTCGCTCGACAAAATTGAATTAAATCATCGCTTTCAATCACATTGATGCCGGACAATTTACGGTTTAAACCATCTTTTCCTGCAATTAATTGAAGATGTTGAAATTCAGGTGCGAGAAGAAGATGTCGAATTGTCGTCATAATAACCTCCTCCAATTATCATGTTAATAAATATGACATATAATATATGCAAATGCATAATTTTTTTTATATTATTTTACATATACTATCAGAATAATATCCATTAAAATATTCTCAAACGGAATATATGTTAAGTTAAATAACATGGAAAGTGAGGGAATACAAGATGTATACATGTAATGCTGAGCGTTTAAAAGAAACTATCGAACAATTTAGTAAATTCGGAGCGACAAAAAACAACGGAGTCACAAGACTTTCTTTGTCAAAAGAAGATATTCAAGCAAGAGACTATTTTTGCGAATGCTGTAAAGCGCTAGGCATGGAAATAAAAGTAGATGATATGGCCAATATTTATGCGACTTTGCCCGGGAAAAAAGACCTTCCCCCAATTGTAATGGGATCCCATTTAGATTCTGTAGAAAAAGGGGGACGCTTTGACGGTGTTTTAGGAGTTTTAACGGCACTGGAAGTTGTTCGAACGATAAAAGAAAACAACATAGAATTGGATATTCCTGTAACGATTGTCAACTTCACGAATGAAGAAGGAGCTAGATTTGATCCTGCGATGATGAGTTCGGGAGTTCTTACAAACAAATTTGATAAAGAAAAAATGCTCCAATCGACTGATAAAAACGGGATCACCTTTGGTGAAGCTCTAAAGGAAAGTGGTTATGAAGGCGATGTTGAAAATCGATTAAAAGAAGCTTTAGCTTTTATAGAACTTCACGTTGAGCAAGGGCCGGTGTTAGAAACGGAAAACAAAACGATTGGCGTCGTAGAAGGCGTGTTGGGGATGGTTTGCTACGAAGTCACTGTTACAGGAGAGTCTGATCATGCGGGAACGACTCCGATGAGCATGAGAAAAGATCCCCTTTTTTTATCAGTAAAACTCTTATCTTCAATCATTGAACAACTAGGAACAGTAGATGAAGAGTTAGTTTATACCGTTGGACGAGTCTTGGTTACACCAAATATTCATACCGTCATTCCAAATAAAGTAACGTTCACTGTAGAAGCTCGGCACAAAGAAGAAGAAAAAATTAAGCAAGTAGAAGATATTTTACAATCTTTGCCTAAAGAAGATAATGGTTGTACTGTTAAAGTCGAAAAACTTTGGGGGCGGGATACGGTTGTATTTGATTCGGACTTATGCGATCAAATCGAACAAGCGAGCAACAAATTTGGTTATTCGTCTATAAGGCTGTACAGTGGTGCTGGTCATGATGCTCAGTTTATTGCTAGTATCATTCCTTCCGCAATGATATTTGTTCCAAGTATTAACGGAAAAAGTCATTGCGAAGAAGAGTTCACACCGTATGAAGATTGTGCAAAAGGGGCAGATGTATTGCTTGAAACAGTATTAAATTTACAAAAGAAATTTTCTTTAGAAGAAAGCAAATCATAAAAATGATCGTTTTCAAGCCGTTTAAGTAAATGTGGATGGTAAAAAAATATTAAACTGGATAATTTAGAATATTCAAAAATATCCAAATGTTAAATGCTGAATGTGCCAAGATAGAAGTACACATTTGTAAGATGCAAACTGGGAAATTGCATTTAATCTGTCAGACGACGGGAGGTGGTATCCTCTAAACTTATGAAGTTTGAACAAACGGTTTGTGCAGCGGCACATGGAGTTATGTCGTTCCCATCAACAGAGGAGAATTTTAATATGGCAACGCCGTTAGTTCATAGAAAAACTTAAAAAAAGATTTTTTTCAAAATAGAGAAGGGGGTTGTCTATGATGAACGTTTCACTTTCTGATTTAGAAAAAAACTTTCACGAAGTCGAAAAGGGTTTAACCGACCGAGAAGCAGTGGAAGAAGCTAACCGATGTTTATATTGTTATGATCCGCCTTGTGTTAAATCTTGTCCAACAGGAATTGATATTCCTTCTTTTATCAAAAAAGTGGCAACTGGGAACTTGAAAGGATCAGCAAAAAAAATTATGTTGTCTAATCCTGTTGGTGCTAGCTGTGCAAGGGTATGTCCAACAGAGGAGTTGTGTGAAGGTGCTTGTGTTTTGAATCATTCCACTAAGCCGATCATGATTGGAAAATTACAACGCTATGTGACGGACTGGGCGATCCGGAATGAAGAAGTATTATTTAAAGCTGGAAATAAAAACGGAAAAACAGTGGCTGTTGTCGGTGGTGGTCCTGCAGGATTATCGGCTGCTAGAGAATTAGCGAGAATGGGATATACTGTTACCATTTTTGAAGCGGAAAAGGAAGCGGGAGGACTTAATACGTATGGCATCGTTTCCTTCAGGCTTCCGCAAGAAGTATCGTTTTGGGAAGTGAATCAAGTCAAACGTTTAGGAGTAGAAATTCGCACTAATATGCGGGTAGGAAAAGATATTTCTGCTAAGGAAATTTTGGACCAGTATGATTCAGTTGTTTTGGCTGTCGGTATGGGAAAAGTTCCGCAGTTAGGTATTGAAGGTGAGGACTTGGATGGAGTGTATGATGCCATTGAATTTGTAAAAGAGACGAAAACAAAAGAATTGACTGACAAGCTAGTAGGAAAAAGAGTTGCTGTCATTGGTGCCGGAAACACTGCGATTGATGGTGCCACTTGTGCGGTGCGTTTAGGAGCAGAAAATGTAAAAATTTTATATCGTCGTACAAAAGAAGAAATGACAGCGTACGATTTTGAATACGAGTTTGCAAAACAAGAAGGCGTGGAATTTCGTTGGTTAACTGCACCGAAGCGGATTGTTGGTGATGAAAATGGAAAAGTGACTCATATCGAATGTGTCCGTATGAAGTTAGAAGAGCCAGATGCAGACGGACGACGTCGCCCTGTTCCCATTGAAGGATCGGAGTTCACGATGCGAGTGGACGTAGTGATTAAAGCAATCGGTCAGACACGTCACGTTGATCTTATTGAGGAATTTGGATTAGAGCATGACGATGGCGTGGTGAAAGTGCATCCAGGAAAATATCAAACATCCAATCAAAAAGTGTTTGCTTGTGGTGATGTCATTTTTGATAAAGGAAAAGGTGAAGCAATGGTTGTCACTGCTGCACAACAAGGGAAAGAGACAGCATATGCTCTACATCAATATTTAACAAAAGCAGTGAGTGAAACTGCTTAATGATTAGCTATTTTTAGCAAAGGGGGACAAGAAAATGGCGGATTTAAGCATTAATTTAGCAGGTATCAAATCTCCTAATCCATTTTGGCTTGCTTCTGCACCTCCAACCAATTCCGGCTATCAAGTGCAAAGAGCGTTTGAAGCTGGTTGGGGTGGTGCGGTGTGGAAGACGCTCGGCGAACCGATTTTGAACGTATCATCCCGATTTGCAGCTTTAAGCTTTAATGGGCAGCGTGTAGCGGGTTTTAACAATATTGAGTTGATTACAGATCGTCCGCTTGAAGTAAATTTAAAAGAAATTTATGAAACAAAAAAGCGTTTCCCAGATCGAGCTGTGGTGGCATCTTTAATGGTTGAACCAAAAAGGGAAAAATGGCATGAAATCGTGAAAAAAGTAGAGGATGTAGGAGTGGACGGTCTTGAACTAAATTTTGGCTGTCCGCACGGAATGGCGGAACGGGGAATGGGGTCAGCTTCAGGACAAGTACCTGAACTTGTGGAAAAGCAAACGTATTGGGTGAAAGAGGTGGCACAGACACCTGCCATCGTCAAGTTGACTCCTAATATTACAGACATTACTGCAACGGCGGAAGCGGCTGTTCGGGGAGGAGCCGATGCCGTCAGCATGATCAATACGATCAATAGCTTAATGGGAGTTGATCTAGACACATGGAATACGATTCCGCATGTTGCAGGAAAGGGGACACATGGAGGTTATTGCGGTCCCGCTGTTAAACCGATCGCTTTGAACATGGTTGCAGAGTGTGCCCGAGACCCGTATATTCATGTACCGATTTCTGGAATCGGCGGCATCTCCACTTGGAAAGATGCAGTGGAATTTATGCTGATGGGTGCAACCGGTGTGCAAGTCTGTACAGCAGCTATGCATCATGGCTTCCGTATTGTTGAAGACATGATTGAAGGGCTGAACAATTATTTGGATGAAAAAGGAATCGCCTCTGTTATGGACATTGTCGGAAAATCCGTTCATAAATATTCCGATTGGGGAGATCTCGACCTTAATTATAAAGTAGTTGCTCGCATTAACCCAGATGTTTGCATTAATTGTAATAAATGTCACATCTCCTGCGAAGATACTTCACATCAATGCATTGATATTTTAACGAATGAAAATGGAGAAGAGTATTTGAAAGTGCGGGAAGAAGATTGTGTAGGATGTAATTTATGTTCGATCGTTTGTCCGGTGGACGGTGCAATTGACATGGTTGAAATTCCAGTTGAACATCCACCTATGACATGGAAAGAGAGACAAGCAGTCATTGGCAATCTCAGTAACTGTAATATTGACATAAAATAAGCTTTTTTAGTCAAAGGAGCCTTGCATCATTACTATACCAATCGGCCAGACAGGCCGTTAAAAAAACAACAGTCTCTGATTGCCTTGTGTTGTA